>JBDSYO010000106.1:0-6558 GCA_039925625.1 Lapillicoccus sp.
GGAGAAGACCTACGCCCGGACCTGAGCCGGCAGCGTGACGTACGGGACGGTCGGGTTTCCGACCGGCCCGTACCTCATGGTGCGGGTGGTCAGGGGCCGACGAGGAGGACGACGGCGTGGATCACGAGGCCGACGAGGCCTCCGACGATGGTGCCGTTGATCCGGATGAACTGCAGGTCGCGACCCACGAAGAGCTCGACCCGCGAGGCCGTCTCCTGGCCGTCCCACCGGTTGATCGTGTGGCTGATGACGGCCGTCAGCTCGGTGCCGTAGCGGCCGACGAGGAACGCCGCGACGTCGGCGACGTAGCCGTCGAGCCGCCCGCGCAGGTCAGGTTCGGCGACGACCCGCCCGGCGAACCGCTCCAGCTCACTCTGCACCCGTAGCCGCAACGGCCCCTCGGCGTCGGCCAGCGCGGCCACCAGGGCAGACCGGAACGCTCGCCACAGCGCGACCACCGTCTCGAGCAGCTGAGGGTGGTCGAGGATGCGCACCTTGAGACGCTCGGCGCGCTCCATCGTCGCCTCGTCGGTGAGCAGGTCGTCGGCCAGCTGGGCCAGAAGGTCGTCGAGCGCGAGGCGGGCGTGGTGCTCCGGTTGGTCGCGGATCTCCTCGACCCACTTCAGGGCCTCGAGGTGCACCCGGGTGATGACCACCTCGTTCAGCCGCTGCGGGGCCCACCACGGGGCCCGCTCGGCCAGGATGCGCGCGAACGTCTCGGGGTTGGCGACGAGCCAGCGGTGCGCCTCGCCCAGCGCCAGGTCGACCAGCCCGTAGTGCGCCTTGTCGCGGACGATCTCGCCCAGCAGGCTGCCGGCGATGGGGCTGATCGGCTCCTCGCGCAGCCGTGGCAGCACCGCCTCCTCGACCACCTCAGCGACGGCGTCGTCGCGCATCCGCTCCAGGCCGATGGTGACGACGTGGGAGGCCTCGTCGACGACCCGCCGGGCGTTCGCCGGTTCGAGGAGCCACCGGGCCAGCCGGTCGCTGACCTGGGCGGACAGCACCCGCTCACGGATGATGTCCTCGCGCAGGAAGTTCTCCCCCATGAAGTCCTGCAGGCTGCGGGCCAGCATGTCCTTGCGGCGCGGGATGAGCGCGGTATGCGGGATGGGGACGCCGAGCGGGTGCCGGAAGATCGCGGTCACGGCGAACCAGTCGGCCATCGCCCCCACCATCGAGGCCTCGGCCCCGGCGTGGACGAACCCCCAGAACCCCTGGTCGGCGAAGCGCAGGGTGGCCAGGAAGACGACCGCGGCGAAGACGAGCAGGCCGAGGGCCACGGCGCGCATCTGGCGCAGACCCCGCCGGCGTTCGGCCTCGAGCGCCGGGTCGGAGGCCAGCGCCAGCGTGAGTGGCTGGGACAACCGGGGCCTCCTGCGGGCGGGAACGGCGGGGCGAGACAGGTCGTCGACCCTAGCCCGGGAAGAGAACGTGGCAGTGGGCGGCCATGGTTCCGGGGCCGGCCGTGACGAGGATCCGGGGGCGCCGCAGGGACGCCCCGCGTCGACAACTCCGCACGTGATGACTGATGAGCGGGCAGCGTCCGATATGTCCGGCAACTTCTCATCACGTGCGGAGAAGCTGGGCGGAGGAGTTGGCGGAGATGTCGGGCGGAGGAGCTGGGCGGAGGAGTTTTCGGAGAAGCTGGGCGGAGGAGTTGGGCGGAGGAGGTGTCGGGGACGTTCGCAGGCGCGCGGCGCATCGCGCATACACAACCCGAACACGACCTTGACCGCGTCGTCACGAGCCGGCCGTAGAGTCACCAGCGTGACGTCCGACCCCCGCGCGGCGCTCGTCATGGTCGTCGAGGACGACGCGGCCATCGCCCAGATGATCAGCCTTCAGCTGGAGCTCTCGGGATACCGCACCCACGTCGAGCGCGACGGGCTGTCCGCCCTCGAGGCCATCCGCCGTGAGCGTCCCGCCGTCGTCCTGCTCGACATCGGGCTGCCGGGCCTCGACGGGATCCAGGTGTGCCGGCGGCTGCGGAGCGCCGACGACTGGACCCCGATCCTCTTCGTCACCGCCCGCGACGACGAGGTCGACCGGGTCGTCGGGCTCGAGCTCGGCGCCGACGACTACATCACCAAGCCGTTCTCCCCACGGGAGGTCATCGCCCGCATCGGCAGCGTGCTGCGGCGCGGTGGCCTGCGCGACCAGGGGACGACGACCCACGAGCTGGTATGCGGGGACGTGACCCTGCGCCCCGACGAGCGACGCGCCTTCGCGGGAGACGACGAGTTCACGCTCACCGCAACGGAGTTCGACCTCCTGGCCCACCTCATGGCGTCACCGGGCCGGGTCTACACCCGCGACCAGCTGCTGCGACAGGTGTGGGGCTACGACAGCGCCGCGGGCCAGCGGACGGTCGACGTGCACGTCGCGCAGGTGCGCGCCAAGCTGGGCGCCCACGACGTGATCCGGACGGTGCGCGGGGTGGGGTATGCCGCTCAGCGGACGGCTCGCGCCGACGGCCCAGGCCGGCCGTGAGGACCCGGCTGCGCCCGACCCTGGCGACCCGGATCGCCCTGCTCGCGGTGTCGGTCGCCCTCCTCACCTCCATCGCCGGCGGCGTCATCAGCGTCAACCTCCTGCAGCGGGCCAGCGAGCAGACAGCGCGCTCGGCCCTCTCCGCACTCGCCGACCAAGCCCAGGCCACGGCCGAGGGCGGGGTCAGCGCCGACGTCGCTCAGGCCCGGGCGCGCAAGGCCCTGCAGAGCATCAACGTGCAGATCGCGGTGCTGCGCACACGCCCCGACGGCTCCCCGGCCCTGGCCGGCGACGCCCTCGCCAGCCGGTCGCTGACCACGGACCAGATCCAGCGGGTGGTCGGCGGCGAGGCCCTCTCGCTGCGGCTCCCCCGCCCGGACGGCATCCTCCTCGTCGAGGCCCGGCCGACCCCGGCCGGCGGGCTGGTCCTCGCCCAGCGGCGCGGCGACGCCGTGGCCCTCGGCGGCGCAGCCCTGCGCGACCTCACCATCCTGCTCGTCATCACGGGGGTCGTGGCCGTGCTGCTGGGCCTGCTCGTAGCGTGGCGGCTCGCCCGCCCCCTCAAGCGCACCGCCGCCGCGGCGACCGCGCTGGCCCAGGGCTCGCGCGACGTCGCCATCCCCGAGACCGGCCCGCGGGAGGTGGCCGAGGTCGCCGCCTCGGTCAACCGCCTCGCGGGCGCGCTCTCCCACTCGGAGGCGCGCCAGCGCGAGTTCCTCCTCTCCGTGTCGCACGACCTGCGCACCCCGCTCACGGCCATCACGGGGTATGCCGAGTCGCTGGCCGACGGCGTCGTGCCCCCGGAGCGCCTGGCGTCGGTCGGAGCGGTCATCGGTGACGAGGCCCGCCGGCTCGAGCGGCTCGTCGCCGACCTGCTGGACCTCGCGCGGCTCGACGCGCAGGAGATGCGGATGCGCCCGGCGCCGGTGGACCTGCGCGCCGTCGTCGACGGGGCGGCCGAGACCTGGCGGTACCGGTGCGACCAGGTGGGCGTGCCCTTCCGCACCGAGGTGGCCGACGACCCGGTCGTCGCGTTCGTGGACGCCCAACGGCTGCGCCAGGCGCTCGACGGTCTCCTGGAGAACGCGCTGCGCGTGACGCCCCAGGGCGCGCCCGTCGTCGTCGCCGCCCGGCGCGAGCCGGGCGATGTCGCCGTCCTCGAGGTCCGGGACGGGGGGCCCGGGCTCACCGACGACGACCTGCCCGTGGCCTTCGAGCGGTCGGCCCTCTACGAGCGCTACCGCGGCGTCCGTCAGGTGGGCACCGGGCTGGGGCTGGCCATCGTGCACCGCATCGTCGAGCGGCTCGGCGGCACCGTGGAGGCGGGCCACGCCACCGAGGGGGGCGCCCGGTTCACTATCCGCCTCCCCCTCCTGTCGCCGCCCCCAGGTCAGAACCCCACGGCGTCCTGACATCGCTCGAACGTGGGGCCGCGATGCTGGCCTCATGACGTCGTCAGCCAGCTGGGCCGCCGCAGCCCGAGTCGTGCGGTCGGTGGGGTTCGGGGCCACGGGGGGCCTCGTCGACGCGGTCGACGCGGCCGGGCCGGCCGCCTGGCTGGCGGCGTCGCTCCGGGCCCCCCTCGCCGACGACCCCGGCGCGGCCGCCACCCCCGGCCCGACCTTCCCCGTCCTGCCGCCGCTGGGCAAGGACGCGAGCCAGGACGAGCGGCGCCAGCGCCGGCAGCAGGAGGGTGCCCAGGTCAACCAGCTGGTCGCCTGGTGGGTCACCCGCATGGTGTCGGTGCAGAACCCCGTCGTCGAGAAGCTGACCTTCGGCTGGCACAACCACTTCGCGACGTCGGCCACCAAGGTCCGGTCGGCCACGATGTTGCAGAGGCAGAACGAGCAGCTGCGCGCGCTGGGCCGCGGGAGCTTCACGGACCTCGCCGAGGCCATGGTCGTCGACCCGGCGATGCTGTACTGGCTCGACGCGCAGCAGAACTCGGTCAAGGCGCCGAACGAGAACCTCTCCCGCGAGCTTATGGAGCTCTTCACCCTCGGGCACGGTGGCGGCTACACCGAGCAGGACGTCCGCGAGGGGGCCCGGGCCCTCACCGGCTGGACCCTGGCCCGCGCCGACGGCACCGCCACCTTCGTCCCGGCCCGGCACGACAACAAGCCCAAGACCGTGCTCGGGACGACCGCCAACCTCGACGCCCCCGGCTTCGTCCGGGTCGTCCTCGACCAGCCCTCCTGCGCACCGTTCGTCGCGACCCGCTGGTGGAACCTCGTCGCCGGGCCGGACGCGCCGCCCGCCGACACCCTCGCCCGGATGACCTCCGCCTACGGGCCCTCGCGCGACCTCACGGCCCTCTTCACCACCTTGCTCACCGACCCGGCATACGGCGCCGCGACCGGCTCGCTCGTCGCCTCCCCGGTCGAGTGGGTGGTGGGGGCCATGCGCAGCCTGTCGGTCAAGCCCGACGACGCGACGGTGAAGAAGGCCGTCGCGGCCATGCGCGCGCTCGGCCAGCTGCCGCTCTACCCGCCCAACGTCAGCGGCTGGCCCTCCGGGCAGGCGTGGCTCTCCACCGCGTCGGCGGCGACCCGCGTACAGACCGCCACGATGCTGGCCAAGGCCGGCGACCTGCATACGGTCGCGGCCGCGGCGCCTGCCGCCCGCGTGGACGCGGTGGCGCACCTGCTCGGCATACCGACCCTCTCGGACCGCACCGCGGCCGAGCTGAAGTCCCACACGAACGACCCGCAGCGGCTCGTCGCCGCGGCGCTCGTCAGCCCAGAGAGCCTGGTGATCTGATGCCGCTCATCCCACCCCGTGACCCCCGCAAGCCGATGGACGGGCTTACCCGGCGCACGTTCCTGCGCGCCTCCGGCGTCGCCGGCGCGACCGCCGTCCTCGCCGGCGCAGCCGGGGTCACCCTCGAGCAGGTGCTCGCCCGTGGTCAGTCCACCCCGCTCGCGTCAGGCAGCCCGATCCTCGTGCTACTGACGATGTACGGCGGCAACGATGGGCTCAACACCCTTGTCCCGTATGCCGATCCGGCCTACCACGACTCCCGCCCGGAGCTCGCGTACAAGCCGGAGGAGGTCCTGCACCTCGACGACCGGCTCGGGCTCAACCCCGGGCTCAAGGGCCTGTCGGACCTGTGGTCGCAGCAGAAGCTCGCCATCGTGCGCGGCGTCGGCTACCCCAAGCCCGACCACAGTCACTTCCGGTCGATGGACATCTGGCAGACCGCGTCACCGGAGACCCCCGTCCCGAGCGGCTGGGTCGGTCGCTGGCTCGACACCGCCGGCGACGACCCCCTCCTCGCCCTCAACATCGGCGAGGTGCTGCCGCCGCTGGCCGTCGGCGCCAAAGCGACCGCGGCCGCGCTGTCGGTGGGCGCCGACGGCGGGAAGACCTCGGCGTCGGCGATGACCGCTGCCGCGCTCAAGGGGTTCGCCGCGGCCGACCCTCACGACGGGCCGGCAGCGAAGCTCGTCGTCGCGTCGTACGCCGCGCAGCAGCGCTGCGAGCAGACGTTCGGGCAGATCACGGCGCAGGCGGGCGACGAGAACGCCGGCGACGCGGCCGGGAACGGCGCGCGGGCCGGGCTCGCCGCCCAGCTCGACCTCGTCGCCCGGTGCATCAAGGCCGACGTGCCCACCCGGGTGTATGCCGTGTCGGCGTCGGGCTTCGACACGCACGCGGACGAGAAAGTGGCCCAGACCGCGCAGCTGACCCAGGTGGACAAGGCCATCACGGCGTTCCGGGCGGCGCTGGCAGGCAGTGCCCGGTCGCAGGATGTCGTGCTCATGGCCTACTCCGAGTTCGGACGCCGGGTGCGGGCGAACGCCTCCCAGGGCACCGACCACGGCACCGCCGGACCGGTGTTCCTCGTCGGCGACCGGGTCAGGCCGGGCTTCCACAGCGACGAGCCGTCGCTGACCGACCTCGACAACGGCGACCTCAAGGCCACCACCGACTTCCGAGCGGTCTACGGCGAGATCCTCGACAAGGTGCTGGGGGCCGACCCCACCCGGGTACTGGACAAGACCCCGGCCCCGCTGGGCCTCATCGCCTGACGCATACGGGGACCTCCCCTGGCCGGCGCCCGCC
>JBDSYO010000107.1:0-6560 GCA_039925625.1 Lapillicoccus sp.
AGATCGGGTCGCGGACCAGCCCGCTCGAATAACAGATCGACGGTTACCTCGTCGTGCCGGTTATCACACGGATGTGGCACTCCACCCGAGCGTCTCCAGGAGCCCTGACGGCCCATACACACGCCAATTTGGGCTGGTCTGTCATCACTTCAGTTGTCGGGGTACAACCACGTCGAGTTGCATCGGCTGCATGAACTCGCCCCCTGGCGCCCTACATGGCAAGCTCCCGACGCTCGCCGAACATCGAGGCCGCCCGGGCCGACCTGCTCGCCTTCACCATCTTCCCCTACGAGATATGGCGACAGATCTCGTCGAACAACCCGAACGAGCGGCTCAACCGGGAGATACGACGTCACACCTACGCCGTGGGAAGCTTCCCGAACCGCGGCGCCGTCATCCGACTGGTCGGCGCCGTCCTAGCCGAGCAGTAGGCGGAATGGGCCGAGCAACGCCGCTACCTCGGCCTCGACGTCTTGACCCGCTCCCGAGCGGCCCTGACCGACACCAACCCGAGGAGGCCACTCACCTCGCCATAGCCCTTAGCCCATGACCCGAAAGGATCACCGACGTAACGGCACGTCAGGACTTGACCGGCCTCCCAAGGGAGCGCCGCCTACTGAGCAGGATCACATCCTTCGAGGTTCGGCGGGATGTCTCCCTGAGGTGAGTCGGCGTTGGGCGACCAGCAGGACCGACCGCTCACGCAGCTCGTCCGGATGCTTCCTCGGTACTGGCATGACCCACCCTTGTTGCTGTCGTGACCCCACGTTTTCGTGGGATCAAACCGTGCACGAGCCCCGGCGGTTCAACAGCGTCCGGTAGCCTGGGTTCCGATAAACTAGAGACTGTGCACTTCGTCAACTCGCAGCCGCGTCGACTAGCTTCTCGCCGAGGGTGGGTCGGTCTTGCGGGCGCGGTTATGGCCGCAGCGGTGGCCGGCTGCGCGGCAGCCCCAGCAGGGCAGTCCGCCGCGGCATCCGTGCCCCCCACCGCGTCAGGAGGGCTCGGGGGCACGGCAGGGACCACGCCAGCCGTCGTGATCCAGCCGGACCGCGACGTCACCTTCGACAGCGGAGGCGTGCCGACGCACGCCAGCTACCGGGGACCAGTCGCCGGCACCACGGGCACACCGGCGGCCATCATCATCGGCGGCACCGGTGACATCGACCGCAACGGGACCGCGCCGACGAACCCCCCGCTCAAGACCGAGACCTACAGCTGGCTGGCCGACCTGCTCAGCGCGCAGGGCATCGCCTCGATCCGCTACGACAAGCTCGGCACCGGCGCGACCGGCCTCGGCCCGTATGCCGCGGATCCCGCGGCCATGCTTCCGCTCGGCTACGACCAGCTGCGCGTCCAACCCGCCCGCGACGCCCTGGCCTTCCTCGCGGCACAGCCCGGTGTCGACCGGCAACGACTTCTCGTCATCGGTCACAGCGAGGGCGGAGTCGTGTCGGTAGCACTCCTCCAGCGCCCCGGCAACGCGCCGGCCGCCACGGGGCTGGCGCTGGTCGAGCCCTCCTACACCGCCTACTTCGACATATTGTCTCGTCAAGTCACCGACCAGCTGAATGCCGCCGTCGCGGCCGGCGTTGTCACAGCTGCCGACGCGGACACGCTGCGGGCCTGGATGAAGGACGGATTCGCTCAGATCCGTCAGGGCAGCCCCCCGTTCCCAGCCCCTGGCCCGGCCCCTCTTCCGGCGGCTACCGGCGCCACGGCCGCGCTGCAGGCGGCGATCCAGACCAATACTTATGGCTCGGACCCCACCGGGATGGTGCTGGCCCACTCGGACCGAACCGCGTACAGCAAGGACTTCGACGCCATCACCCCGGCAGTGATCGCCGCCACGATCCGGATCCCGACGTTCGTCAGCTGCGGGACGAAGGACTTCAACACCCCGTGCGGGGACGGGACACGAGGGTCAGGAGTGGTCGCTCTCGCCGAGGCCTTCCCCCCTGGAGTAGCCCAGCTCGTCACGATCCCCAACATGGTGCACGTCCTGCGGGACGTGGGCGTCGCGACCGTCCCTGAAGTGGCTGACCAGATCAGCTCCCCCCTTTCGACCACCTTCGCCGACGGGTTCACTGCGTTCCTTCGCGGGTGGAAGCGGTAGGCCAACGTGACGCAACAAGGGATCTGGAACCCCGCGCTCGGCTCAAGGTGGCGAGTCTGGTCATCGACCCGGGGTCAATGAGTGAGGTCGAGACCCGGTATCAGGTCTCATGGCCGACGGTGAAGCAGTGAGCTTCGCCTTATGCCGCAGGGAGTACGACAACATCCCCGAGGGGGTGGTGGCGCTTCAACGCGTGTCGCCGCTGACGCCCCGCGCGTGATCGGCAGCCCCTCCCGTGCGTCCTTGGCGTTACAGCCGTCGTTCGCGCGTGGCCAGCGCTGTCTCGCGCGCGTCAGCGACCGCGTCTCGCGCGTCGTCTGCGGGCATCACGTTGGGCCGCGAGCTCGTCGTGGCGATCAGCGACGAAGTGGCGCTTCTCCGCAGCCCATCGACGCTCGCCACCCGGGGCAGGCACGCTCATCACGTCCCCTCTCTCAGTACCCCGCGGTTCCCCCCGAGGGTAACCCTCCCCCGCGTGACGCGAGGTGACGTCCATGCCCACCGCATGGAGCCGGGACGGGACGTCTCTACAGGACCCACGGCGATCCGAAGCCTCCAGTAGCGTTCAAGCGGGGCAGATCATAGGTTGGGGCCGATGTTGCTTGCCATGCCTGCGTAACCCGGGGGCGGAACCCCGGAGGTGGCCGAGCAGCCACTTATGGCCGGGGCGGAGCGCCGCGAAGACAGAAGACAGGAGGAGCGCCGTGACGACGACCCAGCCGGTTGACCAGAGCTCGGCCCGCGGCGACCCTCGTTACGACGGTCGCCGCGTCGTCTTCTACGCCGTCGGGCTGCTGGCGGTCTATGTCGGCGCTGTTCTCCTCTTCCGTCCTGGACCGGCCGACCTCATCAAGGTGGCCATCCCGGCGATGTTCGCGCCCACCGTCGGCGCGTTGGCCGCTGTGCTGTTCGCCCACGGGCGGGTCATCCTGGGGAGACCGACGAAGCATGTTCTTCTGGCGTTCTTGCCCCCTCTCGTCATCCTGGTCACCACCTGGGTCGCGTCGTGGGTGAGCGACATCGAGGTCCACCCCGGTCGTCTCGGGACGCTGCTGCTGCTGAGTCCGGTGCTGGCGCTGTTGGGTTCGCTCACGGCCGTCGGCGAGGAGGTGGGGTGGCGGGGCTTCCTCTGGCCGCTCCTTCGTCGACGCTGGGGTTTCTGGTGGTCGGCCGCCGTGATGGTGCCGGTCTGGTGGCTTTACCACCTCCCCGGCATCCTGTGGTGGGGCTACGGGTTCCTCGGGGGGCTACCGGCGTTCTCCGTCGCGATCGTCGGCTTCATCCTGTTCGTGGGGGTGCTGACCGAGCGCAGTCAGGGGATCTGGGCGAGTGTCCTGGCTCACGGCGCGTGGAACGGGATCGTGGCCGCGGGGTTCGTCGCCGCCATCGGCGCCCATCACCCCACCTGTGGGACCACGGGGTGTGAGCCGTTCAGCGATGAGGCGCAGGTGTTCACCGGCTCTCAGACGCTGTTGGGGGAGTTCGGTTGGATCGCAGCCGTCACGATGCTGGTGCTGGGTGTCGTCAGCGCCATGTGGCATCTGCGCCATCCCGTGGCGGTCGCCACCGACCTGACCGCCCGCCCCGCCAAACAGGCAAACGGCGAAGTGCGCTCAACCGATTGGCTTTCGCCGTATCGGCGTCCGAACTTTCGGATCGGAGCGTTTGCGGCCGTAGGAACGGGTTTGGCCGTTCCGGTTGTGGCATCCTTGCCGAGGTCTCGCGCCAGGCCGGACGCCCGCTGCACACGGCAGCTTCCACGCAAGGCGTCGGTGCCGTGACCTGTACTGCCCGCCGGAAGAGAAGAGTGCCTCCCGTGACGTCGATCATCCGCTGGCTCCTGGCCTTCGGCACAAGCCTGGCCCTGGTCCTGAGCGGCTCCCTGTCGGCGAATGCCGGGCCGACCGCCGCCGGTCCAGGAAGCGCGTCGGCGCCCCAACGATGGGGTGCGTCTGCCCGCGCCGACAGCGACGCGACCGCCGACCTCCTCGGCATCGAGCGGTCGCCCGCATACGCGGCGCTGGCCAGCGTGGGCGTCGGCGCCATCAACCCGGCGGACTACGTCTGCGGCCCCACCGACTTCTCGGCCTACGCCGCCGGGCTCTCCCGGGCCCTGACGCCGCAGGAGCGCACCTTCCTCAGCAGCTACCCACAGGTCCTCGATATCCCGACCGTCGACGCGATCCTGTACGGCAGCTCGACGGACGCGCGCTACGACCTCCGCAGTGACGACCGGCACTCGCTGACTAAGACGTTCAGCACCCTCCAGCGGTTCTGGGACATCCCGTCCGCTGACATCCAGCTGGTTGCCATGCACGGCAGTGTGCTGCAGGACCCGGTCCGGGTCGCCCGCGTGCTCCAGCTGCCGCTGCCCGGGTTCGGACTCTCTCCCGCCGCGGCCCAGCAGGCGGCGCAGGAGATCGCCGCGGGCACCCGCGGCGGCCTGCTGGCCGGCGGCGCCAACGCCCTGCTGACGCTCAACGCCTTCGCGTTCACGCCGTCCGTCTTTCCCTCCCCACTGATGCAGGGCCTGCCCGACAAGATGATTGTCGGCGACGGCATCGTCGACGCCATGAACGCCCTCGGTGTTGGTGACGTTGGCCCGCGCGTGATCATGGCCCACGAGTTCGGCCACCACGTGCAGTACCGGGACAAGATCTTCGCCTCTACGCTGCCGCCCCCCGAGGCGAGCCGCCGCGTGGAGCTCATGGCCGACGCCTTCAGCACGTACTTCTCCGTGCACGCGCATGGGCTCAGCCTCAACACCAAGCGGGTGCTGTTGGCGGAGCAGGCGTTCTTCGATCTGGGAGACTGCGCATACACCAACCCGCAGCATCACGGCACGCCACTGCAGCGGATGAGATCGGCCACCTGGGCCGCCGGCGTCGCGTCCGCCGCGCGGCCGCAGGGGAAGGTTTTGCCGTCACTGACATTCGCGGCAATGTTCGAGAGGGAGCTACCTGTGCTTGTCGCGCCGGACGCTCGTTGACCCGACCCACCTGGCCGGACCCGGGAGCAAGCGGGGCTGTCGTGAAACGACATCATGCTGATGATCGGCGTTAAATGGCGATGAGTCGAGGTCGTCGATCCATGGCTGCCCTACGGCGCAGCTGGGCGGGCGGAAGACACCACGGGTAGTGCTCGCCCGTGCCGCACTGGCGTGATGCCGAACCCCACCCGGAGATCGGGTGGTCGCCGTTCCACCGGGACGTCCGCCGATCGGCGGACACCTGCGCCACCGACGCGACGCGATGCTGGCTGGTGTCAGCAAGTCCCTGAGAGCAAAGGAAACCGGCCAGCATGAAAAGCGTTCAGCCTCTCCACCACCGCCGCGATGGCGCCGGCGCACCCCTCGACGCCGAGCTGCACCTGAATCCGCCCTTCGCGCCGCTGATGGCGTGGTTCCGGGAGGCGCGTCGCCGGCCGGCTCGGCTGGCTCAGCCCCAGGTTGCAACGAGGATGACCGCACGGCTGGGTCCTCGTACCTGGGGCGCGCCTGCGCGATCTTGGTGAGGGCCGTCGGGCCCGAAGTTCAAGACGGGTGGCGCGACCAAGCCGTGGCCACCAACACCCCTCACGGCCTCGGTGGGCAGCTGCGTTCCTCGAAGCCCGGCGCCGCGCCCACGCACGCGTGGAGGACCGGCTCCGGCAGGCCAAGGATTCCAGCCCCGGCCGTCCGGGGCGTGTTCGTCGTAGACCATGCCCTTCCCAGGCGCGAAGAACCGCCAAGACTGCGACGAAGACGTGCACGCCGCCGATCACGCCCCAGTCGATCACCAGATGCTCACCAGGGGACCAGACCCCGGGCCGGCGACCCCTGTGGTGTTCGCCGCGCCAGTTCTTCTTCGCCGCCGCCACCAGGCGACGGAAGTTGCGGTCCGACCCGTTGTAGCCGGCGGCCCGCACGATCGGCAGCAGCCGTTTCCCGCTGATCCGGCCCTTCGACGCCGCGACCTTCTCGGGCACCAGCGCCGCGACGTCCTCATACTTACGTCGCCTCGCCGCCCGAGAGGCCGGGGCCACCCCCTTCTGTTCAGCCTCGAACCGCTCGATGACCCGTTTGACGGTCTTGTGGGTCGTGCCGCACAACACGGCGGCACCCCGGTAGGTGCCGACCTGTTGGTAGGCGGAAATGATGCTCATTCGGTCCCTCGCAGACTTCAATGGAGCTCCCTGGACGGTGAGGTGACTGGCTTAGAAACCGCCACCCCACCGTCCAGGGGTTCACGCTCCGGCTCGACACGACGAGCAAGGAGTGGGGACTTCTACTTGGCCACCAGCGGGGACCGCTACCTGGCGACCCGCGGGGACTTTCTCATGGCCATGGACACAGGTGCTGCGGTACGAGGGCGATTTGTGGAAAGAGCACCCTTGCTCGGGCGTGAAGGCGGTTCGAAAGCGACGCGTCAAGCACGCCGCCGATTCGATGAGCGGGAAGTCGCAC
>JBDSYO010000108.1:0-3394 GCA_039925625.1 Lapillicoccus sp.
ATCGCCTTGTCGAGGATCCACTCCACCGTCGCCGGTGTGGCGATCTTGATCGCCTGGATCTCCGTGTGCGCGCCCTTGTTGCCGACCGTGTCCATGAGCCACGCGGTCTTGAGGACGAGCAGCCGCAGCTGCTCCAGACGGACCCGTGACTCGGCGATCCAGTCGCGGACGACGCCCTGGTCGGCCAGCGGCTTCCCGAACGCCGTCCGCGACGACACCCGGTCGCACATGAGCTCGATGGCCCGCTCCGCGACGCCGATCGACCGCATGCAGTGGTGGATCCGCCCGGGCCCGAGCCGGGCCTGCGCGATGGCGAACCCGTCGCCCTCACCGGCGATAAGGTTCTTGGCCGGCACCCGGACCCCGTCCAACGCCAGCTCGGCGTGGCCGCCGTGGTCGCGGTCGTCGTACCCCATCACCGTCATCCCGCGCTGGATGTCGAGACCGACCGCGTCCCGGGGCACGAGGATCATCGACTGCTGGCGGTGCCGCTCGGCCGACGGGTCGGTCTTGCCCATGACGATGAAGATCTGGCAGTCGGGGTTCATGGCCCCGGTGATCCACCACTTCCGCCCGGTGACGACGTAGGCGTCGCCGTCCCGCTCGATCCGGGTCGCCACGTTGGTGGCGTCCGACGACGCGACCTCGGGCTCGGTCATCGCGAACGCCGAGCGAATCTCACCGCGCAGCAACGGTTCGAGCCACTGACCCTGCTGCTCCGGGGTGCCGAACTGCGTGAGCACCTCCATGTTCCCCGTGTCCGGCGCCGAGCAGTTGAGCGCGGCCGGTGCCAGCTGCACCGCCCGCCCGGTGATTTCGGCGAGCGGCGCGTACTGCAGGTTGCTCAGCCCGGCGCCCTGCTCACCAGGGAGGAACGCGTTCCACAGGCCCCGAGCGCGAGCCCCCTCGCGCAGCGACGCCAGCACCGGCGTACGCGTCCACGCCCACCGGTCTCCCGCCCGCTCGAGCTCGTCCATCTCCCGCGCGAACACCGCCTCGGCCGGGTGCACGTCGGTGTCCATGAAGTCGAGCAGCGTCGCCCGCAGCTCCTCGGTGCGTGCGTCGGATGCGAAGTCCATCAGTCGTCCTCCTGGGTCGATTCCAGTCCCAGGGCGACGAGCGGCTCGACGGCGTCGCCGATCGTCGCGAACCCCTCACCGACGGTCTGGCCCTGGGTGTAGCGGTAGTGGATCCCCTCGAGCACGACGGCCAGCTTGAAGCAGGCCAGCGCCTCGTAGAACCCCAGGCGCGACAGGTCGCGACCGGTGCGCTCCGCATACCGGCTCATGACCTCGTCGCGCGTGACGAACCCCGGGGCCTGCGCCGCGGTCGACACCGCTCCGCTGGCGTCGAGGTCGGCGAGCCGGTGGTAGGTCAGGAGCAGCGCCACGTCGGTGAGGGGGTCGCCCAACGTCGCCATCTCCCAGTCGACCACGGCGCCGATGGTGTCGTCGGGCCGCACGAGGAGGTTGTCGAGGCGGTAGTCGCCGTGGACGATAGCAGGCGCGCTCTCCTGCGGTACGCGCTCGGTCAGGCGGCGGCGCAGCTCGTCGACCCCGGCGAGGTCGCGGCTGTGTGACGCGTCGAGCTGCGCGCCCCACCGACGCACCTGCCGCGCGAGAAAGCCTGTGGGACGGCCGAACTCGGCCAGGCCGACCGACTCGGGGTCGACGAGGTGCAGGTCGGCCAGGGTGTCGACCATGCGCTCGCCGATCGTCCTGGTGCGCTCAGGTCCGAGCGGCCTGAGCTCGCTCGCCGACCGGTAGGGCGTCCCGTCGACGAAGCCCATGACGTAGAACGGCGCCCCGACCACCGTGTCGTCGGCGCACGACGCATACGCCTCCGGAACCGGCACCGAGGTGGGCGCCAGGGCGGAGATCACGCGGAACTCGCGGCCCATGTCGTGCGCCGTGGCCAGCACGTGGCCGAGTGGCGGTCGGCGGACGACGACGGTATGCGTGCCGTCGGTGACGCGGTAGGTGAGGTTCGAACGGCCGCCAGCGATGACCTCACCGGACAGCGGGCCGTCGAGCAGCCCCGGCGCGGCGTCGGCCAGCCAGCACCCGAAGCCGTCGAGGTCGAGGCCCCGGGGGCTGTCGCTCACGCGCCGGCCACCCAGCACACGCGCCCCACCGTCGTGCCGTCGGCGAGCCGCTGCACCCCGTCGGCCACCCCGTCGAGCCCGAACCGCTCGCTGACCACCGGGGCGACGATCCCCTCGTCGGCCAGCCGGGTCAGCGCGGCGTGGGCCTCGCGCACCAGGTCGGGGGCGACCTGCGTGTAGAGCCCCCAGTGCAGCCCGAGGACCCCGTAGTTCTTGACCAGAGCGTGCGACAGCGGAGGCGCCTGGATGGTGCCGCCGGCGAAGCCCACGACGACGATGCGCCCCTCGAAGGCGATGCACTTGGTCGACCGGTCGTAGGTCTCGCCGCCCACGGGGTCGAAGACGACGTCGGCCCCATGCCCGCCGGTGGCCTCCTTGACGACGGCCACGAAGTCCTGCGTATGCCGGTCGACGACGATGTCGGCCCCGAGCCGCCGGGCGACGTCGGCCTTCTCGGGCCCCCCGACGACGCCGATCACCGTTGCCCCGGCTGCCTTTCCGAGCTGCACCGCGGCGCTGCCCACCCCGCCCGCCGCCGCGTGCACGAGCAACGTCTCACCGGGCTGGAGGTGTGCCCGCCGGTGCAGCGCGAACCACCCGGTCTGGTAGCCGATGACGAACGCGCTGGCCTCGGCGTCGTCGAGCGAGGCGGGCGCCGCGAAGGTCACCTTGGCGTCGAGCAGCGCCTCCTCGGCGAACCCGCCGTCCGGCAGCACCGCGGTGCCGACGACGCGTTGTCCCGGCTCGAGGCCCGTAACTCCGTCGCCGACGTCGAGCACCTCGCCGCACACCTCGACGCCCGGTGTGAAGGGCAGCGGTGGGCGCACCTGGTAGAGCCCGCGGCACAGCAGGGCGTCGGGGAAGTTGGCCGGGGCGGCGAGCACCCGCACCCGCACCTGGCCCGGTCCGGCCACGGGCGAGGGAGCGTCCAGCAGGCGCAGCACGTCGCGGGGCTCGCCGAGCGTCTCGACCCGACACGCCCTCATGCGCCGGCCCCTTCCGTCGGCATGGCGTCGAGCTTGGCCTGCAGCCGCTGCATACCGGCCAGCCAGGCGTCCGGGTGCTCGGCCTGCTGCGTGTAGTAGCCGGCGACGGCGGGGTGCGGCAGGACGAAGAAGGCGTCACCGTCGAGGGCCCGCCAGACGTCCTCGGCGACCTCTTCGGGGTCGAGCGCACCGTCGCGGGACAACAGGTCCTTGAGCGGACCGGCGTCGTCGAGCATCCGGGTGCGCACGCCCTGCGGGCAGACCGCCTGGACGACGATCCCGCGGTGTCCGTAGGTCGCTCGCA
>JBDSYO010000109.1:0-3597 GCA_039925625.1 Lapillicoccus sp.
ACCGGAACGCCACAAGGAGCGGCCGCCGACCCCGCCCTCGACAGCGCTCCCCTCGGGCCGGTGACGATCGAGACCGGCGAGGAGCGGTGGACCGGCTGGGTCGCCGACCGGCCCACGGGTCGCATCGTCGCCGTCTACGACATGTCGCGGCACTCCGCCGAGGAGCACCGGCTGGTCGTCGCCGTCTCGGCCGCGGGGCTGCTCGGCATTCTGCTGGCCGCCCTCATCGGTTGGCTCGTGGCCCGCCGCGCGGTGCGGCCGCTGGGTGACGCGCTCGCCCGGCAGCGCCGGTTCGTCGCCGATGCGAGCCATGAGCTGCGCACCCCGCTCGCCGTCGTCAACACCCGGGCCCAGCTGCTGCGGATGCAGCACGTCGAGGCCGGCACGGTGGTCGTCGTGGGCGGCCCCGAGATGGCCGGCGAGCTCGACCAGCTCGTCAGTGACACCCGGGTGCTCGGCGACATCGTCTCCGACCTGCTCCTGTCGGCCCAGCTCGACCAGGCCACGCCCGTGGGGGAGGAGGTCGACCTCGCCGGCCTGGCCCAGGACGTGGTCGCGAGCATGGGCGCGTATGCCGCCGAGCACGGCGTCGCGCTCCGCGCCGAGGTGGGTCACGGGGGCACCGACACCGACGCTGACGCGGCCTGCGTCGTGCTCGGGGCACCCACCGCCCTGCGCCGAGCGGTGTCGGCCCTCGTCGACAACGCGGTCGCCCACTCACCGCGGGGGGAGAGCATCCTGCTGCACGTGCGGCGCGAGGGGGAGGACGTGCGGCTCTCGGTCGAGGACCACGGCGACGGCCTCGACCCCCTCGACGCTGCACGTCTGGTCGAACGGTTCGCCCGAGGGTCCACATCGGGGGGTGGCCGCCGGTTCGGGCTGGGGCTGTCGCTCGTCGACGAGATCGTCCGCGCGCACCGCGGACGCCTCGACATCGACGGGGCGCCCGGGGCCGGGTCGACGTTCTCACTGGTCCTGCGCGCGGCCGGACGCACATGACCCGCCGGCTGGCGGCCGCAGTGGTCGCCGCCGCGGTGGTGCTGGGCGCCTGTCAGCAGCCGCCCGCCGCCACGCCTCGACCGACGGCGGGGTCCGGTCCGGTCGTCGCCGACGGTCCTGGCTGGCGAGGGGTCTCGGTGGACGGCCCGGTGCCGGCTCCCGGAACGTGTCACTACGGCGGGAGCTCCACCACACCGCTCCCCGACCCCTCCTGCACGCCCGGGGCCGTCGACGCGGCGGTCACCCAGTCCACCCTCGCGCAGACGCTCTGCCGGTCCGGGGGCTACACCGCGTCGGTGCGCCCCCCGCAGGCGGTGACCGACGCGTACAAGAAGCTGGCTCGGGCGGCCTACTCCTCGACCGGGAGCAGTGCGAGCGACGAGCTGGACCACCTCGTGCCACTGGGCCTCGGGGGCGCCAGCAGCGCCCAGAACCTCTGGCCGGAGCCCAACGTCGGCGACCCTCGCCAGTACGACCGGCGCGCTACCGGCGGGGCCAACGCCAAGGACGGCGTGGAGTCGCGGCTCAACCGGGCGGTGTGCTCGGGCGAGGTGACCCTTGCGGCCGCCCAGGCCGCCGTCGCGACGCGGTGGGACACCGCCGAGACGGTGCTCGGCGTCGCCCCGTAGCCGGGAGGACGCTCGACCGGGGTCAGCCGAGGGCGCGCAGCCCCGGCAGCACGCGGTCCGCGAAGGTCGTGAGGAAGCGCTCCTGGTCGTCGCCCGGGCCGTGGAACACGAGGTGGTCGAACCCCCAGTCGACGTACGGCTTGACCTGGGCCACCACCTCGTCGGGGTCGTCGGAGACGATCCACCGCTGGGCCACCTGCTCGTCGCTGAGTGCGTCGCCGAGCCGCTCCATCTCCAACGGGTCGCTCGTGCCGTGCTTCTGCTCCGCGGTGAGCGACAGGGCCGCCCAGAAGCGGCAGTTGGCGACGGCCTGGTCCTTGTCGGGGTCCCAGGACAGCTTGATCTCGATCATCCGGTCGATGTCGTCGTGGCCGCGACCGGCCTTCTCGAGGCCCTCGTCGACAGCGGGCAGGAGCTTGTCGGTGTAGAGCTCGGCGCCCTTGCCCGAGGTGCAGATGAACCCGTCACCCGTGCGACCGGCATACCGCGCCACAAGGGGCCCGCCGCCGGCGACGTAGACCGGGACCGGCTGGTCCGGCTTGTCGTAGACCGTCGCGTCCTGCGTCGTGTAGTAGTCGCCCTCGAAGGTGACGCGGTCGCCGGACCACAGCTCGCGCATGAGAGCCACCGACTCGCGCAGCCGCCCGAAGCGCTCCTTGAACTCGGGCCACTCCTGCACCTCGCCGTGCGCACCCACCGAGCCGACGACGACCTCGTTGAGCGCCTCGCCGGTGCCGACGCCGAGGGCGATGCGGCCGGGGTAGAGCGAGCCGAGGGTGCCGAAGGCCTGCGCGACGACGGCCGGGTTGTAGCGGAACGTCGGCGTCATCACCGAGGTGCCGAGCTGCACCCGCTCGGTGCGCTCGCCGACGGCGGCCAGCCAGGCCAGCGAGAACGGGGCGTGACCCCCGTGGTGGCGCCACGGCTGGAAGTGGTCACTGATCCAGACGCTGTCGAGGCCCACCTGCTCCGCGAGCACGGCGTAGTCGAGCAGCCGCCGGGGGGCGAACTGCTCCGCCGAGGCCTTGTACCCGATCTTCAGCGCCATCGCTCTTCGCTCCCTTGCGTCCCGTGCCCACCCGCGACGACGCGTGACCACCCGTGCTCCGTATGCCGGTTCGAGACTATGCCCGCGGCCGGGGCGGGCGGACGGGCGGGCCCGCGATAGCGTCGCCGCCATGGGCTCGCTCTGGCATCCGTTCTCCGACATGGCCGCCGTCGAGCAGGACGGTGAGCTCGTCATCGCCAGCGGTGACGGCGCCCACGTGACCGACGAGGCCGGCAGCCGCTATCTCGACGCCACGGCCGGGCTGTGGTTCACCAACGTGGGGCATGGGCGTGCGGAGATCGCGGAGGCTGCGGCCGCCCAGATGCGGCAGATCGCGGCGTACAGCACCTTCGGCGACTATGCGACCCGGCCGACCCTGGAGCTGGCCGAGCGGCTGGCGGGGATCGCCCCGGTGCCCGGTAGCAAGGTGTTCTTCACCAGCGGCGGCTCGGACTCGATCGACACCGCCGCCAAGCTGGCCCGGCGCTACTGGGTCGAGGCCGGCCACCCGGAGAAGACTGTGATCATCGGGCGGCAGAAGGCGTACCACGGGATGCACTACGCCGGAACGGCGCTCGGCGGCATCCCCGGCAACACCGAGGGCTACGGCGTGCTCGTGCCTGATACCGAGACCGTGGCCTGGGACGACGTCGAGGACCTGCGCGCAACCATCGAACGGGTCGGCGCCGACCGGGTGGCCGCGTTCTTCTGCGAGCCCGTCATCGGCGCCGGCGGGGTCTACCCGCCCCCGCCGGACTACCTCGCCGGGGTGCGCAAGCTCTGCACCGAGCTGGACGTCCTCTTCGTCGCCGACGAGGTCATCACCGGCTTCGGGCGCATCGGCGGCGCCTGGTTCGCCTCAGCGAAAATGGGGCTGGAGCCGGACCTGGTCACGTGCGCCAAGGGGCTCACGTCCGGGTA
>JBDSYO010000110.1:0-5759 GCA_039925625.1 Lapillicoccus sp.
TCCAGGTCCTGACTGACCGGCGCGCGCGCAGCTCGTCCGCCTATACCCCGGTCATGATCCTGCTGACCGTCATCGCCGCGCTGGGCGTCCTGCTCTACGCGACGTTCCTGCTCAACCCGGCCAACCGTGGTGACTGGCTGCCGTACTCGATGGTCATCATCGCCGAGACGGTGCTGATCGCCCAGGCCCTGTTGGCGATGTGGACGATCCTGTCCGGTGCTGCGAGCCCGCGCGACTACGCCTACCACGCGGCCCGGGACAGCCTCTTCGACCCGGTCTGGGTGGCCCGCCACGGCGAGTCCAGGCCCGACTGGCCGCTGCTCCTCGACGGGCAGGAGGTCGTCGTCGACGTCTTCGTCACCGTCTACGGCGAGCCCCTCGAGACGATCCGGCGCACCACCACCGCGGCCCTCGCCATGACCGGCAAGCACCGCACCTGGATCCTCGACGACGGCCGGTCCGACCACGTCCGCGACCTCGCGGCCGAGCTGGGCTGCCACTACGTCCGCCGGATGTCCGGTGGTGGCGCCAAGGCGGGCAACGTCAACCACGCCCTCTCCATCGCCAAGGGCGACTACTTCGCGATCTTCGACGCGGACTTCGTGCCCAAGGAGGAGTTCCTTGTCGAGACGCTGCCGTTCTTCGTCGGCGAGGACGTCGCGTTCGTGCAGACGCCGCAGGTCTACGGCAACCTGCACACCGTCATCGCGCGGGGCGCGGGCTACATGCAGACGGTGTTCTACCGCTTCATCCAGCCGGGCCGGAACCACTTCAACGCGGCCTTCTGCGTAGGGACCAACGTCGTCTTCCGCCGCGTGGCCGTCGACGACATCGGCGGGATGTACACGCAGAGCAAGTCCGAGGACGTCTGGACGTCGCTCATGCTCCACGAGCGGGGGTGGCGCAGCGTCTACATCCCCGACGAGCTCGCGGTCGGAGACGCTCCGGACACCATCGAGGGCTTCACCAAGCAGCAGCAGCGTTGGGCTACGGGTGGTTTCGAGATCCTGCTCACCCACAACCCCCTGAGCCCGCGCCGCCGCCTCACGGCCGACCAGCGGATCATGTACCTCGTCACGGCAACCCACTACCTCGCCGGGATCACCCCGCTGCTCCTCCTGCTCGTCCCGCCGCTGGAGATCTACTTCGACCTGCGGCCGGTCAGCATGGAGCTGGGTCTGGGCACGTGGATGCTCTACTACGCCGGCTTCTACGTCATGCAGATCGTGCTGGCCTTCTTCACCCTCGGCTCGTTCCGGTGGGAGTGCCTGCTGCTGGCCACCGTGTCGTTCCCCATCTACACGCGGGCGCTGTTCAACGTCATCGCCGGCAAGGAGACGACCTGGCACGTCACGGGCGGGCGGCACCGCCAGGCGTCGCCGTTCGCCTTCATGGTGTCGCAGGTGCTCATGCTGACCTTCCTGCTCCCCACCTCCGGCGTGGCCATCTGGCGCGACCTCAACCACAGCCAGCTGACCCTGGCGACCCTCTGGAACATCACCAACACCGTCATCCTCGCTGCCTTCGTCGTCGCCGCCCTCCGCGAGCTCGCGCGCCGCCGGCGACCGGCCGCACATCCCGATCTCGAACCCGATGCGGCCGTCCCGGTCCGCACGGTCGTGGCGCGTCCCCTGGACCCCGCCCCCGACCGCGCCGGAGACCGCTCCCGCTTCGCGACCCCCAAGGAGGTCATGTCATGACCTGGACCCAACGTCTCCGACTGACGGGCGGCATGCTCGCCGTCCTCGCCCTCACCGCCGTCCTCGTGCTCGTCTTCAACCAGCGGCAGTCCCAGGCCCTCAGCGTCACCGCGCAGGTGGTCACCGACCAGGCCGCCGTGGGCGCGGCCTACGGCGGGGTCGTCACCCAGCAGCTCGCGAAGGAGGGGGACGAGGTCACCAAGGGCCAGCCCCTGTTCGTCGTCAACAGCCCCGAGCTGCAGCGCGACCTCTCCCAGGGCCTCAAGGTCGGTTCCACCGACGCCTTCGACGTCAACCTGACCGCGTCGTCAGTGACCTACAAGGCCCTGTCGGCCGGCAAGCTCGAGAACGTCACCGCCCAGGGCGGCAGCTTCGTGCAGAACGGCGCGAACATCGCGACCATCAGCGCGGTGGGCTCGCAGTACGCCCTGGCCGACTTCGTCCTCGCGCCCAAGGACTACGAGCGCATCGTCAAGGGCGGCGAGGTCAGCCTCCGCCTCCCCGACGACAGCTCCGTGCCCGGCACGGTGCAGGCCGTCTCCGTCAAGACCGAGGGCTCCCAGGCACTGACGCGGGTCACCGTGACCAGCGACGCGCTGCACGAGCCGCGGCTCGTCGAGCTGACCCACCCGGGCACGCCCGTGGCCGCGACGCTCACGCTGCGCGACGACGGTGTGCTCGCGGGCCCGACCGACGTGCTCCGCTCCCTCCTCATCAAGGTGGGTCTCAAGTGACGGCCGCGATGCGCTACGGCCGCGCCGGACGACGCCGCCGGGCCACCGCGGCCGCCGCCGCCCTGGGCGCGCTGGCGCTCCTCGCCGTCTCCGCCTGCACCGCCTCGACGGGTGGCTCGACGGTAGGCGACGCCGCGTCCAGCTCGAGCAGCGACCCGGCGACGCCGGTGCTCGACCCCGCCTCCCTGGCGACCAACGCCAAGGCCATGGTCCAGCGCACCCCCAAGCCCCTCCCGGCCGACCGGCTGGCGAGCGGCCTCGTGCCGCCGACCAACCGGTGGTTCTCGAGCCTGGCGCTCGGTCCCGAGGCGCTACCCGTCTTCGCCGTGCCGTTGAGCTTCACGGAGCAGAAGACCGGGTTCGGCTTCGGCGTGCCCAAGGTCACGACGTCCGACAAGGTCATCATGGGCGGCGCCGTCTCGGACGTCGCCGTGACCGTCCCGGGCCTCCAGTCCACCGTCGTCTCCGCCTACGACGACCTCACCGTGACCCTCGAGCAGCGCGGCGACGGTGGCAAGGTGATCGGCCACACCGTGCTCGCGCAGGGGACGCCTGCCGTGACCTTCACGGCCACCGACGCCGTCGACCTCGCACAGAACGTCGTGTTCGCCGCGGGGGAGCCGCCCACCGTCACCGTCGCCGGCCGCACCTACGGGCTGCTGCTGGACCAGGCGACCGCCAACGGCACGGGCATCGCGGTCAAGGCCGGCGGCCGGGTCACCTGGTTCGCCGTCCCGGACGGCGGCTCGGCGGCCACCATGGCCGCCGCCGTCGCCCCCGTGACCGGCGGGCGCGCGGCCTACTCGGTCGTCTCGAGCTCCGGCGCCAAAGCCGCGACGACGACCCTCACCTACGCCCACGCGGGCGCGGGCGCCGGCGCCGGTGTCGTCACGGCCATGCCCCACCAGAAGGCGGGGCTGGCGTCCGGGACGACCTGCGACCTCGGCACCTTCCCGAGCGTCTACGGCACCCTCTCGGTCTGCCGCGGGGACTCGCTGGCGTGGAGCGCCCCCGTGCGCGACGTGACGACCCAGCTCGACCTCGGCACCCTCAGCGACACCGACCGGACCAGCCTGGCCGCCCAGGTGCGCCAGGACGTCACGGACACCAAGCCTTTCCCAGCCGACACGTACTTCGGCGGCAAGGCCCTCTACCGGTCGGCCCAGCTCTACCAGCTGGCGACCCAGCTCGGGCTCCAGGACGTCGCTGCGGCGGTCAAGGCCACGCTCGTCGAGCAGCTCGACCAGTGGACCGACCCGCAGGGGTGCGCGAAGCGACCGGCGTTCTGCTTCGTGTACGACCCGCAGGGCAGGGGGATCATCGGGGAGACCGCGTCGTTCGGCTCCGAGGAGTACAACGACCACCACTTCCACTACGGGTACTTCCTCTACACCGCGGGCCTGCTCGCGGGCAGCGACCCCGCGCTGGTGAAGAGGTGGCAGCCGGTCATGGACCTCGTCGCCGCCGACATCGCCGGCACCGGCACCCAGGGGCTGTTCCCCGACCGGCGCACCTACGACGCGTACAACGCGCACTCGTGGGCGAGTGGCACGTCGCCGTTCGGTGACGGCAACAACCAGGAGAGCACGTCCGAGGCGGTCACCGCCTGGACCGGGCTGAGCATCTGGGCCGACGCGACGAAGAACGACCCCCTGAAGACCGAGGCCACGTGGATGCTGGCGGGTGAGCAGGAGACCGCACTGCTCTACGGCCTGCGGCTCGACACCACGGACCCGGTCTACCAGGGCTTCGGCCACCAGGTCGTCTCGCTCACCTGGGGGGGCAAGCGCGACTACGCCACGTGGTTCTCGCCGGCCCCGGCCGCGATGCTGGCGATCCTCGTGCTCCCCGCGAGCCCCAGCTCGGCCGCCTACCTCTCCGGCAGCCCCGACACCATCCGGGCCCAGGTCACGGAGGCGACCGCCGGGGCGGGGTACGGGCAGCAGTTCGGCGACTACCTGCTCATGTACGCCGGTCTGGCGGGGAAGCAGGACGCCGCCGCCGCGCTCCAGGAGGCCTCGAGCCTCGACGCCAAGTGGGTGGACGACGGCAACAGCCGTGCCTACCTCACCGCCTGGCTCATGACCCGCGCCGCGTAGACGTCACCGCGGCAGGCCCGTCACCCCCGTCGTGGGGTGGCGGGCCGCTGTGCGTCGGGCTCGGAAGAGAGCGGTGAGGGCTGTCGGTGGCGTCGCTTACCGTTGAGGTATGCGTCCGACCACCGACCTCAAGCGCACCGTCGCCCCGTTCGAGGTCATCTCCGACTTCTCCCCGAGCGGTGACCAGCCGGCCGCCATCGCGGAGATCGCCCGGCGGATCAAGGGTGGGGCCGACAACACCGTGCTGCTGGGCGCCACCGGCACCGGGAAGTCGGCGACGACGGCCTGGGTCATCGAGCAGGTGCAGCGCCCGACGCTCGTCATGGCGCCGAACAAGACCCTGGCGGCCCAGCTGGCCAACGAGTTCCGCGAGCTGCTGCCCAACAACGCGGTCGAGTACTTCGTCTCCTACTACGACTACTACCAGCCCGAGGCGTACATCCCGCAGACGGACACCTACATCGAGAAGGACAGCTCGATCAACGACGAGGTCGAGCGGCTGCGGCACAGCACGACGAGCTCGCTGCTCACCCGACGCGATGTCGTCGTGGTCGCTTCGGTGTCGTGCATCTACGGCCTCGGCACCCCGCAGGAGTATGTGGATCGGATGGTCCAGCTGCGGGTGGGCGACGAGCTGAACCGTGACGACCTGCTCAGGCGGTTCGTGATGATGCAGTACACCCGAAACGACCTCGCCTTCACACGAGGCACCTTCCGCGTGCGGGGTGACACCGTCGAGATCATCCCGGTCTACGAGGAGCTGGCCATCCGGATCGAGTTCTTCGGTGACGAGGTGGAGCGGATCTACACGCTCCATCCCCTCACGGGCGAGGTCGTCCGCGAGGAGCAGGAGATGTACGTCTTCCCGGCGACCCACTACGTCGCGGGCCCCGAGCGGATGGAGCGCGCGGTGCGCGGCATCGAGCTCGAGCTGGCCAGCCGCCTCGACGAGCTCGAGAAGCTGGGGAAGCTCCTGGAGGCCCAGCGGCTGCGGATGCGCACGACGTACGACGTGGAGATGATGCGCCAGGTCGGGTCGTGCAGCGGTATCGAGAACTACTCACGCCATATCGACGGCCGGTCTGCAGGCTCCGCACCCAACTGCCTCATCGACTACTTCCCCGAGGACTTCCTGCTCGTCATCGACGAGTCCCACCAGACGGTGCCCCAGATCGGCGCTATGTACGAGGGGGACATGTCGCGCAAGCGGATGCTCGTCGACCACG
>JBDSYO010000111.1:0-4455 GCA_039925625.1 Lapillicoccus sp.
GCCGTCGTCGTCGAACCCGCCGAGGTCGTCGGTGCGGAACCACCGGGTGCCGTCGCTGTCGACGGCGAAGATGTCGCGGGTCAGGCCCGGTTCGCCGAGGTAGCCCAGGGCCACGGTGCGACCACCCAGGACGACGTGATGGTCGTTGTCGATGTGCACGAGGCTGCCCGGCAGGGGGACACCGGCATACACGCACCCGCCGGCGGTCTCGCTCATGCCGAAGGTCGTCACGACGTGCACGCCGGCGCGACGGGCCTGGGCCCGGGCGGCGGACCCGGTGGCGGCCCCGCCCACGAGCACCGCGTCGTATGCGGCCAGGGCCTCGCGTCCGGCGGCGTCCTCGAGGAGGCGGGTCAGCTGGGTCGGCACCAGTGCGGTGTAGTGCCGCCCGCCCGAGGCCTCCAGCGCGTGCGTCGCCGCGACGAACCCGGCGGCGGTGAAACCGGAGGCGAGGTCGAGCACGACCGGGTCGGTGCCGCCGACGATCGACCGCACGAGCACCTGGAGGCCGGCGATGTGGTGGGCCGGCATGGCCAGTAGCCAGCGGCCGGTGCCGCCGAGCACCTCGTGGGTGGCCGAGGCGGAGGAGACGAGGTTGTCGGCCGTGAGCATGGCCAGCTTGGGCCGCCCCGTCGACCCGGAGGTGCCGACGACGAAGGCGACCTCGTCGGGGAGATTGGCGTGGTCAGCGAGTTCCGGCTCGTCGACACCGGCGACACCGGCGCCACCGGCGACACCGCCCGGCGGCCCGGGGAGGAGTGCCTCGCCCCCGTCGAGGGCCTTGGCCAGGTCGCCCAGCACCGACTCGACGCCAGGGCCGTACGGCATCGCCAGGCGCCGCAGACCGGTCATGGCCGAAGCGTACGTGGCGCCGGGCACCGCCCCGCCAAAGGTCACCTTTGGCGGGACGGGCGACGCCGAGAGGTCAGAATGCGCTCCAGATTCGGTCTCCGGAGAGCCAAAAGTGACCTCTCGCACTGCGCACCAGCTCAGGGGCGTGCCAAAGGTGACCTTTGGCGGCGGCTACCGCGGGTACGCATCGGGTATGCCGTCCGGGCCAGCCCGGGGCTACCGGCGTGGGCGGGTCATCGCCATGACGTCGAGGGCGTCGTCGAGCTGCTCCTCGGTGAGCTTCCCCTGCTCGACGAACCCCTGGTCGAGGACGACCTCACGGATGGTCCGGCCCTCCTTGAGCGCCTTCTTCGCCACGGCGGCGGCGTTCTCGTAGCCGATGTAGCGGTTGAGCGGGGTGACGATGCTCGGCGAGGACTCGGCGAGGTGGCGGGCGTGCTCCGCGTTGGCGGTGATCCCGTCGACACAGGTGTCGGCGAGGATCTGGCAGGCGTTGGTGAGCAGGCGGGCCGACTCCAGCAGGTTGCGGGCCATGACCGGCATCATGACGTTGAGCTCGAAGGTGCCGGAGGCGCCGGCGAAGGCCACCGCCTGGTCGTTGCCGATGACCTGGGCGCAGGCCATGAGTGTCGCCTCACAGACGACGGGGTTGACCTTCCCGGGCATGATCGACGACCCCGGCTGCAGGTCGGGGATGGCGATCTCGCCGAGGCCGGCCCGCGGCCCGGAGCCCATCCAGCGCAGGTCGTTGCAGATCTTGATGAGCCCGATGGCGACGGTCCGCAGGACCCCGGACGCCTCGACGAGCCCGTCGCGGGAACCCTGCGCCTCGAAGTGGTTGCGCGCCTCGGTGAAGGGCAGGCCGGTCTCCTCCGCGAGCACCGCGATGACCTTCGCGGCGAACCCGGGCGGCGTGTTGATCCCGGTGCCCACCGCCGTGCCGCCTAGAGGCAGCTCCGCCACCCGCGGAAGGGACGCCTCGACGCGCTCGACGGCGTACCGCATCTGCGCGGCATACCCCCCGAACTCCTGGCCGAGCGTCACGGGGGTCGCGTCCATGAGGTGGGTGCGGCCGGCCTTGACGACCTCGGCGAACTCCTCGGCCTTGCGCTCGAGCGACTCGGCGAGGTGGGTGAGCGAGGGCACCAGCTCGTCCACGAGGACGGCCGTCGTGGCCAGGTGGATGGCCGTCGGGAACACGTCGTTGCTGCTCTGCGACGCGTTGACGTGGTCGTTGGGGTGCACCGCGGCGCCGGACGCGTGGGACGCGATGCTCGCGATGACCTCGTTGGCGTTCATGTTGCTCGAGGTGCCCGACCCGGTCTGGAAGACGTCGAGCGGGAACTGGTCGTCGTGCTCGCCGCGGGTCACCTCGTCGGCGGCCGCGACGACCGCCGCAGCGATCTCGGGGGTGAGCACGCCGAGCTCGCCGTTGACGCGGGCCGCCACGCCCTTGATCCGCCCCAGCGAGCGGGTCAGGGCCGGCTCGAACGGACTCCCCGAGATGGGGAAGTTCTCGATGGCGCGCTGGGTCTGCGCCTGCCAGAGGGCGTCGCGCGGGACGCGCACCTCGCCCATGGTGTCGTGCTCGATCCGGTAGGCGCCGGTGTCGGTCGCGGTGTCAGGGCTCAGAGTGCTCACGGTGCTCACGATGCCAGACCGCCGGCACAGGCGGCGCGGCACGGGACCGGAGGGCGGGCGGTCGTGACGCGGCCCACAGCGTCACGGCAGGATGTGCGCCATGTCCACGCCCGCCACCCCCGACCAGGAACCGTCCGCGGAGGCTCCCGAGCCCTCGGAGCCCTCGGAGCCCTCGGAGGCACTGCGCCGGCTGGCGGCGGCGCACGGGGTCGCCACCGACTACTGGGACTGGCAGGGCCGGCACGCCCCGATCCACGCCGACACCATCGTCGCCGTCCTGGCGGCGCTGGACGTGCCGGCCGCGACGCCCGAGCAGGTGGAGGAGGGGCTGGCCGGTCACGAGGACCGGCGTTGGCGACGCACCCTGCCGCCGACCGTCGTGGCGAGGGAGGGTTGGACCCCCTGGGTCTCCGTCCACGTGCCGCACGGCACCGGCGTACGCCTGACCGTCGAGCTGGAGTCCGGCGCGACCTGGGACGTGCCCCAGGCCGACCACCTCGTCAGCCCCCGCTGGGTCGACGGTACGGAGGTCGGCGAGGCGGCGTTCGAGCTGCCCGGCACCCTGCCCCTCGGCTGGCACCGGCTGGTGGCCCACCTCGACGCGACACCGCTCGACCCGGCCTCGACCGAGGCGACCCTCGTCGTCACACCGCGGCGCCTGACGCTGCCGCCCGGGCTCTCGGGGCGACGGGCGGTCGGGCTGATGACGCAGCTCTACCAGGTGCGCTCGTCGTCGTCCTGGGGCATCGGCGACCTCGGCGACCTGGCGGAGCTCGGCGCCTGGGCCGGTGACGAGCACGGCGCCGACTTCGTCCTCGTCAACCCGCTGCACGCCGCCGAGCCGGTGCCGGCGATGGAGCCGTCGCCCTACCTGCCGACGACGCGTCGCTTCCTCAACCCCCTCTACCTGCGGGTCGAGGACATCCCGGAGATCCGGGCGCTCGACGCCGACGACCGCGCTCGCGTGGCGGCCCTGGCGGAGCGCGGCCGAGCTCTCAACGACGCCGACGGCCTCGACCGCGACGCCAGCTGGCGGCTGAAGCGGGCAGCCCTCGGCCTCGTGCACACGGCCGGACTGCGGGGCTCCCGGGCCCGGGACTACCGCCGGTTCCTGGCGGCGGAGGGTGAGGGGCTCACCGCATACGCCACCTGGTGCGCGATCGCCGAGGAGCACGGCCTGCCGTGGACCGACTGGCCTGCGGCGCTGCGCGACCCGCTCGGCGACGAGGTGGCGCGGTTCCGGGCCGAGAACCCGGAAGCGGTCGACCTGCACCGCTGGATGCAGTGGGTGCTCGCCGAGCAGGTCCGCGCGACGCAGGCGGCGCTGCGCCGGTCGGGTATGCGGCTCGGTCTGCTGGAGGACCTTGCCGTCGGCGTGCATACCGAGGGGTCCGACGCCTGGAGCCTGTCGTCGACCCTCGCCACCGGCGTCGCCGTGGGTGCGCCGCCCGACCAGTTCAACCAGCTGGGCCAGACGTGGGGCCAGCCGCCATGGCGGCCCGACCGGCTGGCCGAGCAGGGCTACCGGCCCTTCCGCGACATGGTCCGCACCGCGCTGCGGGACTCCGCCGGTGTGCGCATCGACCACGTCATCGGCCTGTTCCGGCTGTGGTGGATCCCGGCGGGGATGACCCCTGACCGGGGCGCCTACGTGCGCTACGACCACGAGGCGCTCATCGGCATCCTCACGCTGGAGGCCGAGCGGGCCGGCGCCGTCGTCATCGGTGAGGACCTCGGCGTCGTCGAACCCTCGGCCCGCGACTACCTGCTGGAGCGCGGGCTGCTCGGGACGTCCATCCTGTGGTTCGAGTGGGACGACGACGGCCCCCGGCCGCCGGAGGCCTACCGCGAGCTGTGCCTGTCGTCGGTGACCACCCACGACCTACCGCCGACCGCCGGCTACCTCGCCCTCGAGCACGTGGCCATCCGCGAACGGCTCGGACTGCTGACCCGCACCGTCGA
>JBDSYO010000112.1:0-3254 GCA_039925625.1 Lapillicoccus sp.
GGCGGCGGCTTCGGCGAGCGCACGTGGCTCGCATCCGCGCCCCCCGCCGGGGGCTTCACCCTCACGGCGGGCGAGGCCACGCTCTCGCTCGCCGACGCCCCGGCCGGCCGGCCGGTCCGCGTCGAGATCGGGGCCGGCGAGCTCACGGTCCGCGTCCCCGCGGGGTTCACCGCCGACGTCACGTCGACCGTGCGCGTGGGCCAGCTCACCGTCAAGGGCGCGAACGGCACCCAGCAGCTCCGCAACCGGGAAGGGGTCTCGGAGACCCGAGCGCTGAGCGTCGGGTCCGGGCCCACCCGCATACCGCTGGAGATCATCGTCGGCGCCGGCGACGTCACGATCGTCGAGGTGCCGTGATGACCGACCCGACCATCCCCCAGGACGCGCCCGTACCGACCCCCGAGCCGACCCCTGCGCCCAACCCTGCGCCCGCGCCCGACCCGGCGCCCCGTCCCGAGGTCACCTACCTGCCGCCGCCTACCGGCCCGAACTGGGGGCTCGTCGTTCTCGGCGTGTTCTTCGTCCTCGTGGCGGCGGGGGTCGCGGCCAACCAGCTGATGGGGTTCCAGGTCACCCAGCTCACCGACCTGGGGCCGAGCGTGCTCGTCATCGGGGGGCTCGCCTGTGCCGCGGTGGGCGTGGTCGGCATCCTCGCCCGCCGGCGCTGATCAGTCGGCGCTGATCAGTCGGCGCTGATCAGTCGGCGCTGATCAGTCGGCGCTGATCAGTCGGGAAGGTCCGCCAGCAGACTCGACCAGCTCGTGACGAGCGGCAGGCCCTCCAGCTCGGTCGCCGCGAACCACGCCGAGGCCTGCGTTGTGCCGCCGACGTCGTGCACCACGGGCTCGGTCGGCTCCGCACACCACGCCGCGTAGACGACCCGCACCGCGTGGAAGTCCTCCAGCCGGCCCGACGGCGCGCGGCCCACCCAGTGGCTCGTCGTCACCCGCCACGGCTGCAGGCGGTCCACCCGCTGACCGGACTCCTCCCACACCTCACGGTGCAGGGCCGCCTCGGGCTCCTCACCGGCATCGAGGCCGCCGCCGGCCAGACCCCAGCGCCCCCGGGCGTTGGTGCGGTCCGACATCTGCGTGAGCAGGAGCCCGCGGTCGCTGCGCAGCACGGCGTAGACGGCCACCCGCTGGAACACGTAGGCCTCCTCGTCCGGTGCGCGATGCAGGTCGGCGTCGCGCACGACGGTGCGGCGCACCACCCCCGAGGAACCGCCCGGGATTCCCGACCCCTGCGGCCCGGCCCCCTCCACGCGGTAGCGCAGCTCGACGACGTGCGGCTCGGTATGCCCCCCGACCGCGACGAGCCGGGCCGCCACCAGCCCCGAGGCGGCCAGGGACTCCTCCGGGTCGGCGCCGTGGGCCAGGTCGAACCTCGTCAGCTCCGTCCCGGCGTCGTCCACCCCGACGACGACCACCACCGTCCCGCCCCCGGAGGTCACGCGCGCACCGCAGCGCCGAGCGCCCGGGCATACTCCGCCTCCGCGAGGTCGGCGACCCGCGGCCAGTCCTGAGCGGGCGGCTGCCCGAGGTTGTGCGCCCGCATCCGCCCCCGCAGATCGCCATCCGTGGCCAGCCGCGCCAGCGCCGCTGCCATCGCGTCGTCGTCGGCCGTGAGGTAGCCGTTGACCCCGTCGCGCACGAACTCGCCCACGCCCGAACCCTCCGGCGCGACGACCGGCAGCCCCGCCGTGCGCGCCTCGAGGGCCGCGATCCCGAACGACTCGAGCCGGGCCGGCGAGAGGTAGACGTCGGCCGCGGCATACCGGTCGCGCAGGGAGGTGCGGGGCACCCGCCCGGGCAGGCTCACCCAGCCCTGCATCCCGTGCTCGGCGAGGTAGCGCTCCACGCTCCCCCGGTCGGGTCCGTCGCCGAGGATCTCGAGGTGCAGCGGCACGTCGGCGGGCACGAGGTCGCGCACCCGACGCAGCACCCGCAGCATCGGCACCGGCCGCTTGCGGGCCGCCAGGCGCATCGCCGTGACGAAGCGGACCACCCCGTCGTCGGGGCGTACCCCGCCCGGGGCCGGGCGCCAGGCGGCCACGTCGATCCCGTTGGGCAGCACGTGTACCTCGCCGGCCGACCCGAGCACCCGGCGCAGCGGCTGCGCGGCGACGTCGGACACAGCGCTCATCGCCATCCCGCCCCCGGCCCACCGGCGCACCACGCCCAGGGCCGACACGACCGGCGCGAAGCGGTCGAGCATGCAGTGCCACGTCATCGCCGTCGGCAGCCCCATCCGCGTGGTGAGGAACGCCGCGTCGACGGCGAACGGGCTGACCACCCCCATGTGCACGTGGGCGACGTCGAACCCCGCCAGCCGCTCCCGCATGGCCCGGGGGGCGAGGGGGTTGACGGGCAGGTCCCACGGCAGCCGCAGAGCCATCCGGTGCACGGGGACGGCGTCGACCACCTCGACCCGCCCGTACCGCTCCCCGTGCGTGCCGGGCGTCGCCGTGAAGACCGCCACCTCGTGTCCGCGGGCCACCAGCTGGGCCGCCAGGTCGTGGGTCTGCACCTCGATCCCGCCCAGCCGGGGCAGGTAGCAGTCCGACAGGAGGGCGATCTTCACGGCAGGAAGGATGTCATGCGACACAATGTCCACCACATGGGACGCACACTGGTGGCCTTTCACGCCCACCCTGACGACGAGGCGCTGCTCACCTCCGGGACGATGGCGCGAGCCGCGGCCGAAGGGCATCGCGTCGTCCTCGTCGTCGCCACCGACGGCGGGCTGGGCCTGGCCGCCCGCGAGTACGTCGGGCGGTCGGACACCTCGGACACCGCGCTCGGCTCCGTGCGGATGGCCGAGCTGCAGGCCAGCGCCACGGCCCTCGGTACGGCGCGCGTGGAGACCCTCGGGTACGCCGACAGCGGCCTCGGGCCCGAGACCCTCCCCGACCCGCCGGGCCGGGTGCGCTTCGTGCGCGCCGACCCCGAGGAGGCGGCGCAGCGGCTCGCGGCGATCCTGCGGGAGGAGGAGCCCGACGTCCTCCTCACCTACGACGCCAACGGCGGCTACGGCCACCGCGACCACGTGAAGGTGCACGCGGTCGGGGCGCGCGCGGCCGAGATCGCCGGCACCCCGACGGTCCTGCAGGCCACGGTGCCGCGCGACCTCATGGTGCGGGCGGTCCGGCTGGCCGGCCGCCTCTACCGGTTCCCGCCGGAGTTCGACCCCACGAGCTTCGAGCGGGCCTACAGCCCGAGCGCGTCGGTCACCCACCGCGTCTCGGTGCGCCG
>JBDSYO010000113.1:0-10828 GCA_039925625.1 Lapillicoccus sp.
CCGGCGACGTGCCAGACCCGCTCCTTGGTGCGGTCGCCGTGCCGGGCCCACAGGATCATCGCGACCGCGCCGAGGACGTAGGGGATGGCGTTGATGAACCCGCGCTCGACGATGCCGTAGGTGGTGCCGTACTGCTGCTCGAAGCCCTTGATGATCGTGGGCAGGAAGAACCCGAGGGCGTACAGCCCGTAGACGCCGCCGAAGTAGACGAACGCGAGGGCCCACACCCGAGGGCGGGTCAGCGAGTCGCGGACGGACGTGTGGTAGCGGGACGCCTTGTGCGACTCGTCCTCGTCCATGGCCGTGACCAGGGCCTGACGCTCGTCGTCGGGGAGCCAGTGGGCGTCCTTGGGCCGGTCGGTCAGGTAGTACCAGCAGATGACGCCGAAGATGATGGCCGGGATGCCCTCGAAGAGGAACATCGTGCGCCAGCCCTCGAGGCCGAAGATGCCGTGGCCCGCGGAGATGATGAGCGACGAGACGGGGGCGCCGATGGCCGAGGACATCGGGATGGCCAGCATGAAGAGGGCCACGATGCGCGTGCGGTCCTTCTGGGGGAACCAGAACGTGAGGTAGAGGATGATTCCGGGGAAGAAGCCCGCCTCGGCGATACCGAGGATGAAGCGCAGCGTGTACAGCCATCCGGAGCTGGGCACCCACGTCATCGCCGTCGCGACGATGCCCAGGAGACCATGATCCGGGCGATCCAGCGGCGCGCGCCGAAGCGGTGCAGCGCCATGTTGCTGGGCACCTCGAGCAGCAGGTAGCCGATGAAGAACAGCCCGGAGGCGAGCCCGAACATCGTCTGCGTCAAGCCGAGGTCGGTGTTCATGCCGTTGGGCCCGGCGAACGAGATGTTCGTCCGGTCGAGGTAGTTGATGAAGTAGAGGATGCCCAGGAACCAGATGAGGCGTTTCGCCGCCTTGGACGACGCTCGTGACAGTGGCGTCCCGGCGGTGGCCGCGTCGGGCTCGGTTCGGTGTTCCGTGGTCATGGTCACGCTCCCTTGGGTGACGGTGTTACCGGTGTCCGCCCGATCCGGCCTCTCGACCGTAGGGCATCCGAGGCCTCAGAGGGCTCCCAGGACGGCTCGACGCAGGGTGTCGAGCGGCACGCCCCCGACGTCGAGCGCCCGCCGGTGGAAGGCCTTGAGGTCGAACCCGTCGCCGTCGCGCTGAGCCACCTCGTCGCGCAGCGCCAGCCAGAGCCGCTCGCCGATCTTGTAGGACGGGGCCTGGCCCGGCCAGCCGAGATAGCGGTCGAGCTCGAACCGCAGCCACGCCTCACCCTGGTTGGCGTGGGCCGTCAGGAACGCCCACGCCTTGTCGTACGTCCACTCGCCGCCGCCGACCTCGGCCGGCGCCTCGAACCCGCAGTGCACTCCGTTGTCGATGACGACACGAGCGGCGCGCAGTGACTGGCCGTCGAGCCAGCCCATCCGGTGCCCGGGGTCCTCCATGTAGCCCAGCTCGGCCATGAGCCGCTCGGCGTAGAGCGCCCAGCCCTCCCCGTGCCCGGAGGTCCACGCGTCGAGCCGACGCCACCGGTTCAGCAGCTCCGACCGGAACACGGTCTGCCCCACCTGGAGGTGATGCCCCGGGACCCCCTCGTGGTAGACGGTCGTCAGCTCCTTCCAGGTGCCGAACTCGGTGATGCCCTTCGGCACGGACCACCACATCCGACCCGGCCGACTGAAGTCGCTGCTCGGCTGTGTGTAGTAGATGCCGCCCTGCTCGGTGGGCGCGATCATGCACTCGATGCGCCGCACCGGCTCGGGGATGTCGAAGTGGACGTCGACGAGCTCGGCGATGGCCGCGTCGGCCTTGCCCTGCATCCACGCCTTGAGGGCGGCCTTCCCCTCGAGGCGGTAGGCCGGGTCGGCCTCCAGAGCGGCGACCGCTTCCTGGACCGTGGCGCCGGGCTGGATGCGCCCCGCGACCTCCAGCATCTGCGCGTCGAGCCGGGCACACTCCTCCAGGCCCCAGCGGTAGGTCTCCTCGAGGTCGACCGTGGCGCCGACGAAGAAACGGGACATCAGCGCATACCGCTCGATGCCGCACGCGTCGGCCTCCGGGGCGGCGTCGAGCAGCTCGCGGCGTAGGAACGCGGCCAGCCCCCGGTATGCGTCGGCCGCCGCGCTCGCGGCGCGAGCCAGCTCGGGCCCCCGGTCGGACCCGCCGATGGTCGCGAAGTAGCCGTCGTCGGTGGTCAGGTCCGTGCTCTGGGCGATGCCCTGCTCGACCTGACGTCTGGGCGCCACGTGGCCCGCGGCCTTTCCGGCGAGCAGCGACTCCTGGTACTGCCCGACGGCCGTGGGGATCTTGGCCATACGCGTCGCGAACGTCGCCCAGTCGGCGTCGGTCTTCTGCGGCATGAGGTCGAAGACGTCGCGGATCTCCTGCAGCGGCGAGGCGATGACGTTGAGCGACATCTCCTCCAGGCCTGCGGCGTGGATCTCCTCGGCGAGCTCGAGCCGGTCGCGCAGCGCCGCCACGGTCACGCGGTCGACATCGTCGACGGGGGTGGCCTCCGCGAGGGCCGTGAGGGTACGCACCCGCAGGGTGGACCGGGCGGCCAGACCGGCGGGGGAGAAGTCGTCGAGGTCGTCGTCGTGGCCGGGGACGCCGACCGACGTCGCCATGATCGGGCTCAACGCGACGGCCGCGGCGAAGTAGTCCTCCGCGACCCGGTCGACGTCGGTCTGGGGGCGGGCGGTGGTGCCGTTCGTCGTCTCAGTCACGCCCGCGAACGTATACCCGCCCCCCGACGGGAGCTGGAGTCACCGGGCCTGGCTCACGCTGCTCATGTTGAACCCCTCGACGCGTACCGGCGGCATCGAGGTGCGCGTGAAGTAGTCGCCCCACTCACGCGGGTAGCAGCGCTCGCTGACCCCCACCTCGGTGATGCGGTCGAGGACGTCGAGCGGCGACTCGTTCCACCGGTAGTTGTTCACCGCCCCGACCACCTCGCCACCCTCGACGAGGAAGACGCCGTCGCGCGTGAGACCGGTCATGAGCATCGTCTGCGGGTCGACCATCCGGATGTACCACATCGTCGACAGGAGCAGCCCCCGCTCGGTAGAGGCGACGAGGTCGTCGAGACCGGCCGTGGCCCCCGGGGCCGACACGACAAGGTTGTCACCCGGCGGGCGCACGACGGTGTCGTGACCGGCGGTGGCCGAGGCCGCGGCATACGCCCGAGAGCCGTTGAGCGACACCAGCTCTCCGCCGCGGATGAAGTCCTGGCGGGTCAGTGGGAGCCCGTTGTCGTAGACCGAGGTGTCGGCCGTAGAAGCGCGGGCGACGACGAACGGCGCGCACTGGATGCCGGTATGCGTGGGGTCGCTGTAGACGTCGATCGGCAGCCGGGCGATGCGGTCGCCGATCCGGGAGCCTCCCGTGCGGCGGGCGAACGCCGAGCGCCCGTCGTCGGCCGCCTTCGCCTCGGCGAGCCAGTAGGCGTAGATGACGAGGTCGGCGAGGGCGGTCGGCGGCAGGATCGTCTCGTAGCGTCCGGCGGGAAGGTCGACCGACCTCTGCGCCCAGGCGAGCCGCTTCGCCAGCTGGGCGTCCGCAGCCACGACATCGGCCTCCGACGGGTCGCGCAGGGTGAAGCCGAGGTAGCTCGACGCCGTCCAGTCGGCGTTCTTGGCGTTCATCTCCAGCCGCCCGGTCGGCTGCACGTGGCGCAGCCGCAGGCCGGTGGACGAGCCGAGGTAGACCGAGTCGACGACCTGCTCGGCGAAGCCGAAGTGCTGGCGGTCGGCACCCGAGTCGCGCAGCACGGCACCGAGATCGGCGGCCAGGCCGGCGAACGCGCCGATGCTCGTGGCCTCCGGCTCCAGCTCGAAGGACGACCCGGAGGGGGCCTGCTCGGGCGTCACGAGAGGCGCGGCGTCGCCACCCGGCTCGCCCTGGCGGGCCGCTGCCTCGGCGGCGGCGACGAGCTCGCGCACGTCGGCGAGGTCGGTCACCGCGCGGTCGACCACTCCGGACGCGGTGCCCTGCCCCGACGGGGTCGTCGCGATGACGGTCATCGACCGCGACGACATCTCGCCGTTCGTCGTCAGGGAGCTGTTGGCCCAGCGGAGGTTGGCCTCGGAGCGGTCGGTGACGATGACGACGGTGCCGTCGGTCGTGGCGGCCGACAGAGCGGCCTCGACGAGCTGCTGCGGGGTCGCGGTGGACACGCTGCCGGCCATCAGTGACCCGCCTCCTGCACGGTGTTGAGGATGCGGACGCCGCGGAAGAGGGCGGCAGGCGAGCCGTGGCTCGCCGGGGACACCTGCCCCGGTTGGGCCTTGCCGCAGTTGAAGGTGCCACCGCGGTAGACCGTCTCGGCGCCGCCCACCGCCTCCATCGAGCGCCAGAAGTCCGTCGTCGTCGCCTGGTAGGCCACGTCGCGCAGCTGTCCGGTGAGCACGCCCTGCTCGATGCGGAAGAAGCGCTGCCCCGTGAACTGGAAGTTGTAGCGCTGCATGTCGATCGACCACGAGTTGTCGCCGACGATGTAGATGCCGTCCTCGACCCGGGAGACGAGGTCCTGGACGGTGCCGCCCTCGGGGTCGGGCTGCAGGCTGACATTGACCATCCGCTGCACCGGCACGTGGCGGGCGCTGTCGGCATACGCCGCACCGTTGCTGCGACCGAGGTCCTTGAGCGCGGCCATGGCCCGGTCGGTCTGGTAGCCGACGAGGATGCCGTCCTTGACGATGTCCCAGTGCTGGCCGGCGACTCCCTCGTCGTCCCAGCCGACGGTGGCCAGCCCCCATTCGGTGTCGCGGTCACCGGTGACGTTCATGACGGGGGACCCGTACTGGAACGTGCCGAGCTTGTCGAAGGTCGCGAACGACGTTCCCGCGTAGGCCGCCTCGTAGCCCAGGACCCGGTCGAGCTCGGTCGCGTGGCCGATGGACTCGTGGATGGTGAGGAAGAGGTTGCTGCCGTCGATGACGAGGTCGTAGTCGCCGGCGCGCACCGAAGGGGCCTTGACCTTGGCGGCGAGCAGCTCGGGGAGCTCGGCGACCTCGCGCTCGAGACCGGCGCGCTCGGAGCGGACGTACTCCCAGCCCGCCGCCGCCGGCGGCGCCAGGGTGCGCATCGACTCGAACGCGCCCGTCGAGCGGTCGACGGTCGTGGCGGAGAGCTCGGGCTCGACCCGGACGCGTGTCTGCGTCGTCGTCGTGCCCGCCGAGTCGGCGTAGTAGACGTTCTCGCGCACCGCCTGGACCTGGGCGTGGGTGAAGCCCACCCCGTCGCCGGCCCGGAGCCGCTCGGACAGGTCGACGAGGGTGGCCACCTTGTCGGCATCGGGGACGGAGAACGGGTCGATCTCGTAGGGGGAGGACCACTGGCGCTCGCCGTAGGCGGGTTCGTCAGCGAGCACGACCCGCTCGGTGGAGAGGGGACGGGCGACCCGGGCCACCGCGACGGCGCGCTCGGCCAGCCGTCTCGCCTCGTGCGGCGTGAGCGCCGGCCCGGCCGCGAAGCCCCAGGCCCCGTCGTGGACCACGCGCACCGAGAGCCCGACGTCGTCGGAGGTCACGGACGTCTCGAGGTCGAGGTCGCGCAGCGCGAGCAGCTGATGACGCGTCGAGACCACGCGCAGCGCGGCATACTCCGTGCCGAGCTCACGGGCTCGGGTGAGGGCGGCATCGGCGAGGGTGGACAGGGGCAGAGCGAGGAACTCCGGGGTCACTCCGGGCATGCGCAGCAACCTACCCGGCCGCCCAGTCGATGCGGTGGTCGTACATCCACGCGGTGCTCCGGTCGGTCACCGCGAACCGGAACACCATCCGCAGTGCGGCGTCGCGCAACGGGCGCATCACAGCGTTAGGGGTCTTGGCGCTGCTACTGCGCGCGCCCGCCGCGACGATCCGCTCCACCCTCGTGCGCCGGGCTGCCTCGTACGCGGCCAGGGCGCTCGGCACCCCGGCACCGTCGCGCAGGCACTGCGCGAGCACCACGCCGTCCTCCATGGCCATCGACGCCCCCTGCCCCGAGGACGGCGCCGGCGCGTGGGCCGCGTCACCGATGACGAGCATGCGGTCGCGGCGCCACTGCGGCACGTGGCCGAGGTCATAGGTGTTGTCGCCCGCCAGCTCGAGCTCACCCTCACGGATGAGCCGGGCGGCCGGGCCCGCGTCGCGGTCGAAGAGGGCCGCGAGGTGCGCCGTCCACTCGGGGTCGGTCGTGTCCCGGCGCTCCTGGGGGGTGATCTCGGGGCGGGGCTCGTTGACGAACCACACGACGTCGCCCTCCGGCGTGGGGATGAACCCGAAGAAGGCGTCCCGGCCGAAGACGAACCGCCAGGCCTCGGGCTCCGCTCCCGACCAGGCCGCCGCCCCTCGCGCGATCCCCCCGTAGTTGGTCAGGCCGACGTAGCGGGCACCGGGAGCGCCGGGGTCGACCCACGTGCGCACCGACGACCGCACCCCGTCCGCGCCCACGAGCACGTCGGCCGACTCGGACCGCCCGTCGGCGAAGGTCGCGGTCACGCCGCCGCCCCGTTCCTCCGCGCCCACGACCCGGCTGTCGTGGTGCACCTCGATACCGCGGCGCCGGCACTCCCCCACCAACGCGCCCGTGAGCCGGCTGCGCCTCATCGTCAGGGCCGGCGTCCCGTCGTCGAGCGGGCGCCCGAGCGGAAGTCGGCCCAGCTCGCGCCCCGTGCTGCCGAGCATGACGTTGGTGCGGGTCGGGAATGCGACGGCGCGCACGACGTCGAGCGCGTCGACGGCGGCCAAGGCGTCGAGGCCGTTCGGCGAGACCGTCAGGTACGACCCCACCTCGCGGTCCGGCTCGGGGTACGCCTCGTGCACGACCACGTCGATGTCCGCCCGGTGGGCGGCGAGCGCCGCCACCGACCCCGCGACCCCTGCTCCGACGACCAGCATCCTCATCTTGCTACCCTTTCTCACGACTTCGGTGTATCTCTAATTTGGAGAGATTCGATAATCGAGAGAGTAGGCCCGTGCCGACGACGCGTCAATCCCTGGTCGCCCAGCTCGGTGGCGCCATGCAGGCGTACCAGCGCAGTACTCAGGCGTTCGACGACCAGGTCGGCCGTCGCCTGGGGCTGAACCCCACCGACCTGCGCTGCCTCGACTGGCTCGTCGACCAGGACCGGTCGGCCCGGGAGCTGGCGGAGGCGACGGGGCTCTCGTCCGCCGCGACGACCGCGATGATCGACCGCCTCGAGGCGCGCGAGTTCGTGCGGCGCACGCGGGGGGACGCCGACCGGCGCAAGGTCATCGTGTCGATGACGCCGGAGGGGAGGGCGAGGACGAACGAGTTCTACCTCCCGCTGGTCATGGAGGGGATGGACATCCTCGACCGGCTCACCGTGGCCGAGCTGCGGAGCATGGTGACCCACCTGGTGGCGATCCGGGACCTCACCGACCGCCACCGCCGTCAGCTGGCGGAACGGGGCTCACCGTCGGGCCCGACTCCGGGCCGCTCGTAGCCGCTGAACACCGCGGCCGCGGCCTCCCCGAACCCGGGCGAGAGGCCCACGCCCGCGAAGGTCCGGGCGATCTCGCGCATCTCGGCCTCCCAGCGCCAGCCCTTGGCCTGGGCGGAGGTCTCGGCTCCGCCCAGGCGCGCGGCCAGATCGGGCTGCGAGGCCTGCCACTCGGCGTGCAGGACGTCCTCCACGTCGAGCGCGCGGGCGGCGTCGCGGGTCGCCAGCAGCAGGGCAGCGCTCACCTTGGTCCAGGCGGCGTAGGTCATCTTCGTGGCCGAAGCCGCGAACGGGCCGGCGTCGACGACGACCGGCTCGAGCCTGCTCTCGTGGAAGGCGAGGGCGACTTCAGACACCACGCCGGCACGGTCGCCGGAGAGATAGAGGCGGGTGCTGCCGGCCGCGTGGGGTGGTGGGTCGATGATTCCGCCGTCGACGTACGCGGCCCCGCCCGCCGTGACGAGCGCGGCCACCTCGGCCGCAGTGGCGGGACTGATGGCGTTCGCATCGAGGTAGATGCCGGAGAACCCTCGGCTGGCAACGTTGCTCGCCACCTGGAGGGCGGCGCCCGGCGGGCACACCGACACCACGAGGTCGCACCCGACGAGGTCGTCGACCGCGCGCATACCCGCGACTGCGGCTCTGCGCCCCGTGTCGATACTGCGCCTCGGGGGTAGCCACACGACGTCGACTCCCACGTCGACGAGCGCGGCGCCGACCGCCGCGCCCATCTCGCCGGGGTGCAGGACAGCGACGGCGGGCATACCGGCAACCTAACCGTGCCGACATCAGCCCCGTGCGGGTCAGGCGGCGAGGACCTCGAGCCAGTGGTGTTCGAGGGGGCTCTCGCCGCGGCACCGATGAGCGATGAGCGCGCACATCAGGGGGCGTTGGTCCGACGCAGGCCCCTCGTGGGACCTGGTCAGGCGACCAATGCCCGCTCTCGTGCACGGCTGACGGCCTCGGGGTCGGCGACCGCCTTGAGCCGCTCCAGCAGGTCGATCCGGTCGATGCGATCGGCGCGCCCGCCAAGATGTGTACGACGCTGCCCGTGAGAGGCGACCAGAACCGCCCGTCACCTGCCGCTTGGAATCAGCGAGGTAGCGCGGACGAGCGCCACCCGCCGGGCGAGCGCCCGTAGGCGGGGGAGCGGAGCCTCGCGGCCGGGGAGGCCCAGCCCCGCGGCCGCGCCTGCTGCGGCTCGGCCGGACCGTCTCCGAGGGCGCTCAGCACCCCGACGAGGGCCGCGATCTCCTCGGGGGTGGCGTCTCCTCGGACGACGCGCAGGACAGGGGCCTCACTCATAAGGGAATGTTCCCGTGCTTCTTGGGCGGGAGGGTCTCCCGCTTCGTCCTCAGCGCTCGCAGCGCCCGGGTCACGTTCATCCGTGTGTCGGACGGCGAGATGACCGTGTCGACGTAGCCGCGCTCGGCGGCGATGTAAGGGTTGGCGAGGTGTTCCTCGTACTCGCGGACGAAGGCCTGCCGGATCTCCTCGACGTTGCCCCCCTCCGCGTCGGCGGCCGCGATCTCCTTGCGGTAGAGGATGTTCACGGCGCCCTGCGCCCCCATCACGGCGATCTGCGCGGTCGGCCAGGCCAGGTTGATGTCGGCGCCCAGGTGCTTGCTGCCCATGACGTCGTAGGCGCCGCCGTAGGCCTTGCGGGTGATGACCGTGACGAGCGGCACCGTGGCCTCCGCGTACGCGTACAGGAGCTTGGCGCCGCGGCGGATGATGCCGTCCCACTCCTGGTCGGTGCCCGGCAGGAAGCCGGGCACGTCGACGAACGTCAGCACCGGCACGTTGAAGGCGTCGCACGTGCGCACGAACCGGGCTGCCTTCTCGGACGCGTCGATGTCGAGACAGCCGGCGAGCTGGAGCGGCTGGTTGGCGACGACCCCCACCGGCATACCGTCGACCCGCGCGAAGCCCGTGATGATGTTGGGGGCGAACAGCGGCTGCACGTCGAGGAACTCGCCGTCGTCGACGATGTGGGTGACGACCTCGCGCATGTCGTAGGGCTGGTTCGGGCTGTTAGGGATCGCGGTGTCGAGCCAGCGGTCGTCGTCGGTCACCTCGAGGTCGCCCCCGGTGGGGGAGTCGTAGGCGGGTGGCTCCTCGAGGTTGTTGGACGGCAGGTAGGACAGGAGCGCCTTGACGTAGTCGACGGCGTCCTGCTCGTCGGTGCCCATGTAGTGCGCGACCCCGCTCTTGGTGTTGTGGGTGCGCGCCCCACCGAGGTCCTCCATGGTCACGACCTCCCCGGTGACCGTCTTGATGACGTCGGGTCCGGTGATGAACATGTGCGAGGTCTGGTCGACCATCACGGTGAAGTCGGTGATGGCGGGGGAGTAGACCGCGCCGCCCGCGCACGGACCCATGACGAGCGAGATCTGGGGGATGACCCCGGAGGCGTGCACGTTGCGCCGGAAGATCTCGGCGTAGAGCCCCAGCGCGACGACCCCCTCCTGGATCCGCGCGCCGCCCGAGTCGTTGAGGCCGATGACCGGGCACCCCACCTTCATGGCGAAGTCCATGACCTTGCAGATCTTCTCGCCGAAGACCTCGCCGAGTGACCCGCCGAAGACGGTGAAGTCCTGCGCGAAGACGGCGACCGTGCGGCCGTCCACCTGGCCGTAGCCGGTGACGACCCCGTCGCCGTAGGGCCGGTCCTTGTCCTGGCCGAACGCCGTGCTGCGGTGGCGGGCGAACTTGTCCTTCTCGATGAAGGTGCCCTCGTCGAGCAGCATCTCGAGGCGCTCGCGGGCGGTCTTCTTGCCGCGCGTGTGCTGCTTCTCGATGGCACGCTCCGAGCCCGCATGAGCGACCTCGGCGACCCGCCGCTTCAGGTCGGCGATCTTGCCCGCCGTCGTCGTGAGGTCGGGGGCGTCAGGGGTGTCGGAGACGCCAGTGACCTCGGAGGCGGCGGGAGCGGACATGCAGCGGAGCCTAGCCACACCCCACGAAGTTCTCCGCTTCGCTCCGATACTTCGCGGGGACCCCGATTAGCGTTGCGCCTCGTGACCCCGACCCTCGATCCGGACGCCCTGCGGGCGGCGCTGCTCACGCCCGCAGGAGAGTGGGAGACGGTCGAGCACCACCGGACCATCGGCTCCACCAACCGGCGCGCCGCGGAGCTCGGCCGGCCGTGGCGGGTCGTCGTGGCCGACCACCAGAGCGAGGGACGCGGGCGCCTGGCCCGACGGTGGGAAGCGCCCCCCGGGTCGTCCGTCGCGGTCTCCGCGACGGTGCCGACGCCAGAGGCCGGCACGGGCTGGCTGCCGCTGACCGCCGGTCTCGCGGTGGTCGAGGCTGTGGAGTCGGTCACCGGCCTCACCGCGGAGCTGAAGTGGCCCAACGACGTGCT
>JBDSYO010000114.1:0-3119 GCA_039925625.1 Lapillicoccus sp.
TACGCCCACCGCGACGACCCCGAGGTCGCGCCGGAGGAGTACGTCGTCGCGTTCGACTCCCTGGTCCGCTCGGGCAAGGTGCGCGAGGTCGGCGCCTCGAACTTCACCAGCGACCGGCTCAAGGCGGCGCTCGAGGTCGCGGCCGCACAGGGGCTCACCGGGTTCACCGTCTCGCAGGACAAGTGGAACCTCGTCGAGCGCGAGCTCGAGCGCGACCTCCTGCCCACCCTCCAGCGCCGCGGGCTCGTCGAGCTGCCGTATGCCGGTCTGGCCGGCGGGTTCCTCACCGGCAAGTACCGGCCGGGGGTCGAGGTCGACTCGGCCCGCGCCGAGTCGGCGGGGCGCTACCTCGCCCGGCCGGGGAGCGCCGGCCTGCTCGAGGCCCTCGATGAGGTCGCTGCCGCCCACGACGTCGCCGTGGCGTCGGTCGCGCTCGGCTGGCTAGGCGCCCAGCCCACGGTCGGCGCGCCGATCGCGAGCGCCCGGTCGGTGGAGCAGCTCCCGGACCTGCTGGCCGGTGCTCGTCTGACCCTCACCCCCGGAGAGCTCGCCCGGTTGGACACGGCCTCCGCGGCCGCCGCGGCCTGACGGTCGCCCCCCCGGTGCGAGACATCCAGGGGCCGCAGGCAGGATGCCTCCATGTGCTTCTCCAGCGACCAGCATCCGCCCCTTCCGCCAAAGTCCAGCGACGTCGGTGAGCACGGACCCACGCAGCTGACGTCCGGCGACGGCACCGTGCTCGCGGCATACGACGCGGTGCCCGTCACCCGCCGTGGCGCCTCACTCGTGCTGCTCCCCGACATCCGGGGGATGCACCCCTACTACACCGACCTCGCGCTCTGCTTCGCGCAGGCGGGCATCGACACCGTGGCCATCGACCCGTATGCGCGCAGCGCCGGCCTGACCGACCGCGGCTCCGACTTCGAGTACATGCCGCACGCCAAGGCCCTGGCCCGCGAGTCGGTGCTGCTCGACGCCCGCGCGGCACGAGACCGGCTGGCGGAGCGCAGCGACGACCCCGTGTTCACGCTGGGCTTCTGCAAGTTCGGCGCCGAGTCCTGGGCCCTGTCGGCGACCGACCTCGGCGCCGCGGGCTGCATGGGGTTCTACGGCATCGTCAGGGCGGTCACCGACCTCGTGCCGCAGATGACGGCGCCCGTGCTCGTCCTCGCCGCAGGCGCCGACCAGGCCACCTCGCCGGAGGAGAACGCGGCGTTCGACCAGGCCCTGACCGACGCCGGCGTGGACCACGAGGTCGTCGAGTACGCCGGTGCGCCGCACTCGTTCTTCGACCGTTCCTACGCCGACTGGGAGGACGCCTGCGCCGACAGCTGGACGCGGATGCTGGGCTTCGTCGACGCCCACCGCTGACCCCTCGGACGCCTTGGTTCGTGCGGTCAGGGGACGGGATTCGGTGCGGTCCAGAGCACGAACGGGGGTGGAGGCGGGGGTCAGGCGGGGGTGACGGTGGCCGACCACGTGCGGGCGGGCTCGGCGGGCTCGCCGCACGAGTTGCGGCGGGCCTCGCCGGTGACCACCGAGAGCGCCACGGACCAACGCCGCCCGTCGGTATGCGTCACGCCCACGACGAGGGGTCCGGTGACCTCGGCGTGCAGCGCCTCGAGGTCGGTCTCCTCGGTGAGGGCGCGGACGCCCGACTCGCCGACCTGCGCCTGGATGGGCAACGCGCTGCTACCCCGGTCGTGGCGGGGCCCGAGCAGCCCCAGCGGGAGGGCGCCTACGGCGGCGGCGTCCACGATATCGGCCACGGTCGCCTCGCTGAGCCGGGCCAGCGCTCGGCCCCACGGCAACAGCACCCCGGTGGGGGAGAACCGGTGCCCGCCGGTGTGGGAGCACTCCCAGACCCGCCCCGGGTGGGTCTCCTGCCCGGCTAGGGCGACCGGTCGTCCGCGCACGGCGCAGCAGACGTCGTGGCGTCCGTTCGTGCACACCAGGAGGATCGGGTCGCTAGGCGCCAGCCATGGCAGCGACGCCACCGTGCCCGCCCGGTCACCCCTTCCGAGCGCCTCAAGGTCGAGGCGCAGCAGGCCGTCGGGATCGTCCAACCGGCCCTCGAGGAGGAACGCTCCCGGTCCGGACCAGGCGACGTAGCACCGCCGCGGCCCGGTGCGCGGGTCCGCGTGCGTGCCGGGCCGCCGGATGAGCGCCAGCCGTCCGCCTGCTCGCCCGAACCGGCCGAGCAGCTCCGCGCCGATGGCGGGCGGGAAGGAGGACTGGAGCGCGGGCGTACGCCCCCACGGCCCGTTCTGCTCCACGGCCACCCAGAAGCGGGCGGGCGCCGAGGTGCCGTAGGCGGACTCGTCGGTGCTGGCCCGGTCCCACAGGACCGAGCAGGCGTCGGGGGCGCTGCGGCCGTGCGTGACGTGCGCCGGGCCGAGCGTGGTCACGACCGACCGGTCGGGGGCGCCGTCACGACGGGCCGGCGATCCGGGCGATGACGCTCGCCGCGGGGGTGCCGGACCCGTCCCGCCGTCCCGTCGCTGGGGGCAGCTCGACCGCTACGCCGTTGGCGCCCGACGCCTTGGCGGGGGTGCCGCCGACCCAGGCGAGGACGAGGGTGTCCTCACCCTTGAGGAACCGGTGACAGCGCACCCCGGCGGTGGCGCGCCCCTTGGCGGGGTACTCGGCGTACGGCGTGACCTTGAGGGAACCGGGCTCGGTGCCGGGCAGCGCGCCCGACGAGCCGCTGGAGGTGACGACCACAGGGTCGGCGGTCGGGTCGACGACGCCGAACCAGACCACGGACTGCCCCGGGTCGAGCTTGACGCCGGCCATGCCGCCCGCGGGCCGGCCCTGCGGACGGACCGCCGCGGCCGGGAAGCGCAGCAGCTGCGCGTCGCTCGTGACGAAGACGAGGTCGCGGTCCTCGGTCGGCACCGGTGCCGCGCCGACCACCCGGTCGCCGTCCTTGAGCCCGATGAGCTCGAAGTCGGGCCGGGCCGGGTAGTCGACCGACACCCGTTTGACGATGCCCTGGGCGGTTCCGAGGGCGAGCCCGGGAGCCTCGGCGTCGAGCGGTGCGAGGGTCAGCGGCTCCTCGCCGCGGGGCAGGTCGACGTAGGCGGCCAGGGGAGCGCCGCCGCTGAGCGACGGCGGGC
>JBDSYO010000115.1:0-4966 GCA_039925625.1 Lapillicoccus sp.
TCGCGAGCTCGTCGAGCGTCAGCAGCACGGAGGAGAGGATGCCGAGCGCTCCGGCGTTCGCGGTCGCAGCAGTGAGGTGCGCGTCGGACACCCACCCCATCCCCGTCTGCACGATCGGGTACCGCACGCCGAACAGCGCGCAGGCCCGCGTCTGCAGCACGTCGGCCGTGGGGTCGTCCGGCTCGGTCATCCGCGTACCTCGCGGGACCGCAGGTCGGCCGGGTCCAGTACGTCACGGATCCAGCGCAGCTCCTCCGCCGTCGGGAGGCGGGTGACAGCCACCTCGCCGCTGACGTCGAGGTCGAACCCGGTGGCCGCTACCACGTCGTCGACCTCCACTCCCGGATGCACCGATGACAGCCGGATGGACCCGCCCGGGCCCGTGAAGTCGAACACGGCCAGATCGGTGACCAGGGCGTGCAGGTCGTGGTGCCGCGTGACCGCGGGGCCACCAGCGGCGGCGCGGTCGGTGCCGACGCCACAGACCATGTCGACGGCCGGAACAAGGCTCCGGGCGCTCTGGCGCGGGACCCAGTAGCTCGTGGGGTGCGAGACCGTGTTGCCGGGCGCCCCGCGGACACCGAGCAGCTGCACCGTGGGGCGCTGGTAGTCGCCGATCGCCGAGATGTTGGCGTTGCCGTGACGGTCGACCTGGCTGGGCACCATCACCACGTGCCGGCGGCCGTTCCAGAGCAGGTCGAAGATCGTGCGGAACGGCACCCACGCCTCGATCGCGCCGGTCGCCGGGGTGCCGACCGCCCAGGTGCCGTCGACGAGACAGGCCTCACCGTCGGAGAGCATCAGGTCAGGGGCGAACGTCGCCCGCGCCAGGCGTACACCGATAGCGGGGATGGTGCCGAAGGCGCTGCCCAGGATCTCGCCGGCGCCGCGGAACAGGTCGGCGCAGGCGACGACGCAGACCTCGGCCCGGGTCGCCTCGGTCGCCTCTCTGGCCTCCGTCGGCAGCTTCGGCACGTTCGGCAGGTTCGCGCTCATGCTGACACCCCCGCCTCGGCCAGTCGCTCGGCGGACCTTGTGGCGACCGCCGCCTGGTAGGCGTTCTCGTCGCCCGCGAGGTACCGGTCGCGGAAGGCCGCCCACGCGTCAGCGTCGCCCGCGGCTGCGGCGTACTCGCGCTGGAACGCTTCGTCGCGGCCGTAGTCGGGCTCGCAGGTCGTGAAGTGCGCTCCCCCGGGCGCCTCGACGACTCCGGAGACGAGCAGCCGTGGGATGCGGATGGTCGCGGGGTGGTGGCCGCGGGCCAGGTCGGCGGTCTCGACGACGCGTTCGCAGGAGACGAAGGCCTGCTCGGCGGCCATGCAGTAGAGGTCGTCGAAGTACGGGTCCGGGCCGAGGAACTGGGCGTTGCCCGAGGCGTCGGCGCGGTTGAGGTGGACGAGCGCGGCGTCGAGGTGGATGGCGGGCATCGCCACCACCTCGTCGCCGCCGTAGGGGTCGGCCACGGTACGCAGCTCCGGGTTGTGGGTCATCACGTCGGACCCCAGGCCGGCCCGTGTGGGGAGGAACGGCAGCCGCAGACCGGCGGCATACAGGCCCCACTGGAGCATGCCCTCGTCATACTCGGCGACCTCGACCGCGCCGGCCTGCCGAGCCGCGCGGAAGTGGGGATCGAGAGGGATGGAGTCCAGCGACACGAAGCCGAACACCACCTTGCGGACCTTGCCGGCGGCGCAGAGCAGACCGACGTCCGGGCCGCCGTAGGACACGACGGTGAGGTCGGTCAGGTCGGACCGCAGCAGCGCCCGCACCAGAGACATCGGCTTGCGTCGGGAGCCCCAGCCTCCGATGCCGAGGGTCATGCCCGACTCCAGCCGCGCCATGACATCGTCGGCGCTCATCCGCTTGTCGGGCACGGAAACTCCTCTCGTCGCCGCCGCCACATTGAAGCAAGCGCTTGGTTGGTTGAGGCTAGCATCGCTCACTCCCCCGTCAAGGGCGGGCGCCGTGGGTCACGGCGAGGGTGCGGCGAGGGTGCGGCGAGGCGGAACTTCTGCACCTTCCCTGACGCGGTCCGTGGCAGCGCATCGACGACCTGGACCTCGCGCGGCACCTTGAAGTTGGCCAGATGCTCGCGGCAGAAGGCGACGACGTCCTCCGGCGCGACTGTCGCACCGGAGCGCAGGACGACGTAGGCCAGCCCCACCTCGCCCAGGCGCTCGTCAGGCTTGGCGACCACCGCGGCGTCCGCGACGCCCGGGTGCCTGACGAGCAGCCGCTCCACCTCAGCCGGGTAGACGTTGAAGCCCCCGACGGTGAACATGTCCTTGATGCGGTCGGTGATGGTGAGGTAGCCGTCCGCGTCAAGGACACCGACGTCGCCGGTGTGCAGCCACCCCTCGGCGTCCACGGCCGCAGCAGTCGCCTCCGGGTCCTGCCAGTAGCCCTGCATGACGTTGACGCCACGGACGAGAACCTCTCCGGGCGACCCCACCGGGGCCGCCGATCCCGGGCGACCGGGGTCGGAGATCCGCAGCTCGGTGCCCGGGATGGCGCGGCCGCTCGTCGTGGCCACCTTCTCCTCCGGGGCATCGGGCGGGCAGACGGTGGCCGTGCCACAGGATTCGGTCAGCCCGTAGGCCGTGATGACGGTTCCGAAGCCGAGCTCCGCCTTGATGCGGCGGATGAGCGCCAGCGGCACGACCGCGGCGCCGGTCACCACGAGGCGGACGCTGCCCGTGTCGTGGCGGTCGCGGTCCGGATGCTCGAGCAGCGTCGTGTAGACCGCGGGCGCCCCGGGGAAGACCGTCACCTGCTCGGCCTCGACGAGGCGCAGGGCCTCGGCGGGGTCGAACACCGCCATGGGCACGAGCGTCGCCCCGGCGAGGAGCGCCGCGAGGAGCCCGGCCCGGTAGCCGAAGCTGTGGAACAGCGGGTTGACCAGGAGGTAGCGGTCCCCCGCCCGCAGGCCGACCATCTCGGCCCACGCGGTATTGACGACCACATTGGCCCCGTGGCTCGTCATCGCCCCCTTCGGGTCGCCGGTCGTGCCGGAGGTGAAGAGGATGTCGGCGAGGTCGGCCGGGGCGACATCCGCGGCCCGCCGCACGACCTCCGCCACCGGCAGGTCCCGGCCCCGGGCGAGCAGCTCGTCGAAGGAGAGGACCGCCTCGTCCTCGTGGGGCGCAAGCGTCACCACCGCGCGCAGGTCGGGTAGCCCGGGCACCGGCCGGTCGGGCCGCTCGTTTCGGTCGGGCGGGGCGTCGCCGGTCGGCGCCGCGGCCTTGAGCAGCTGCCGCAGGTAGGCGGCGCCGAGGAACCCGTCGTCGACCACGAGCACCGAGGCGCCCGAGCGGCGCAGGACGTAGGCCGCCTCCTCACCACGGAACCGCGTGTTGACCGGCACCAGCACGCCTCCAGCCTGCAGGGTCCCGAGGGCGGCGACGACCCAGCGGTAGCCGTTCGGGGCCCAGACCGCCACCCGGTCGCCGGCCGCCGTCCCCAGAGCCATCAGCCCCGCGGCGACCTCGTGCACATCGGCGGCCAGGCGGGCGTACGAGACCCGCAGGTCGCCGTCGACCACCGCCTCCGCGCTCGGCCAGGTGCGGGCGGCATGGGCGAGGATGTCGGGGATCGTCCGCCGCTCCAGGTGCTCCGTCATGGACCGCCTCTCGCTCGTCCGTCTCGCGCGCGCGGTCGACGCGCACGACGACATCACTCTACGCAACCAACCAAGCGCTTGCTAGAATGCCTTGCCGGTCGTCATCACCTACCGAGGAGCCCGTATGCCCGAGGCCTACATCGTCGAGGCCGTGCGCACCCCCGTGACCCGTCGCGGCGGCGGGCTTGCGGACGTGCACCCCGCCGACCTCGGCGCTCACGTGCTGCGGGCCCTCGTCGACCGGTCGGGGATCGACCCCGGTGCCGTCGACGACGTCGTGATGGGCTGCGTCGACACCATCGGACCGCAGGCCGGCGACGTGGCCCGCACCGCCTGGCTCGTGGCCGGTCTGCCCGATCACGTGCCCGGCGTCACGGTCGACCGCCAGTGCGGGTCGTCCCAGCAGGCTGTGCACTTCGCGGCCCAGGCGGTGATGAGCGGCACGAGCGATGTGGTCGTGGCCGGAGGGCTGCAGAACATGAGCGCCCTACCGATCTCGTCGGCCATGTACGCCGGTCAGGCCTACGGGTTCAGTGACCCGTTCACGGGGTCGCCGGGATGGCGACGGCGGTACGGCGACGAGCCACTGACGCAGTTCCGCTCGGCCCAGATGATCGCCGACCGATGGGGGGCCGACCGCGCGGACATGGAGGCGTACGCGCTGCGCAGCCACCAGCGGGCCGTAACGGCCATCGACGAAGGTCGCTTCACCCGCGAGATCGCGCCGCTGGGCGAGGTCGACGTCGACACCTGTCCGCGGCGCGACACCAACCTCGAGCGGATGGCAGCCCTCTCGCCGCTGCAGCCGGAGGGCACGATCACCGCCGCCGTCGCCAGCCAGATCAGCGACGGCGCGGCCGCCCTCCTCGTCGTCAGCGAGCGGGCACTGCGCACGCACGGGCTGACCCCGCGCGCCCGGATCCACCACCTGTCGGTGCGGGGAGCCGACCCGGTCTGGATGCTGACCGCCCCCATGCCCGCCACCGCGCACGCGTTGGAGCGCACGGGCCTGCGGATCGACGACATCGACCGGTTCGAGGTCAACGAGGCGTTCGCCTCCGTGGTGCTTGCCTGGCTCAAGGACACCGGCGCCGACCCCGACCGCACCAACGTCAACGGCGGGGCAATCGCGCTGGGACACCCGCTGGGCGCCACCGGTGCCCGCCTGATGACGTCCCTGCTCCACGAGCTGGAGCGCAGCCACGGGCGCTACGGCCTCCAGGTGATGTGCGAGGGCGGCGGCCAGGCCAACGTGACGATCATCGAGCGGCTCTAGCCCTCTCGCCCGCCGAAACGCCCGCCCGTCGACCCCGCCCGGCGGGCGTTTCCCGTTGCCCCCGCTCCCCG
>JBDSYO010000116.1:0-5139 GCA_039925625.1 Lapillicoccus sp.
CAGGTCGCGAGTCCGCTGCCCCCGAAACGCCTGCGTCGACAAAGTGGCTCACCAACGTGGCGTCTCGGGCAACAACCGCTGCTCTTAGCCGGCGTTCTTGGTCGGCTAGTGAGGTGCCCGTGTCGGCTTGGTCGGCGGTTGAGACTCGGGCGTACGTCGCGATCCTGATGGGCATCAGCTCAGGCGGGGCACACTTGGAGCCGCCGGCGAAGGCCGGGGCGCCAGCACAAGGGCAACGTTGCGCAGCACCTGAGACTTATTGCAAGGTCTGCGGACGACGGTGATGCGGAAGGGCGATGCGGGCTTCGAAGCCGAGGGTGTCGTCCGGTCCATGACGTCCGTAAGGCCTTAGCCCAACCCCAGCGATCACACACCTTCAACGGCCTGGGCCGGGGCATGGCGGAGTAAGCATCTACATGGAGCGCTGGCGGCGGTGGCGTTCGCCGCGGTGCTGCTGGCCGTCGTCAGGTCGGGCGCGGTCAAGGGGGCCCTGACGAGCATTATCACGACTGCGCTCTCGTCCGCGGGGTGATCCCGCGTCGGACGGGGGAGCGGGAGGCCGGGATGGTGTCGGCGGAGCTCGCGACCGCGGTGCCGGCGCTGCTGCTCGTGCTCGTGGCCGGGGTAGGTGCGGTCCGGGTGGGTGTCGACCAGGTGCGGTGCGTCGACGCCGCCCGGCTGGCCGCCCGCGCCCTCGCCCGCGGTGACCCGGAGGGGCCGGCCCGCTCCCTCGCCGAGCGGGCGGCGCCCGCGGGATCGACGGTGACGGTGACGAGCGCCGGGCCCGAGGTCACGGTCGAGGTGTCGGCAGGCCGCGAGGTGGCCGGGTGGCGGGCCGTCACGGTGCGGGGGTCCGCGACGGCCCAGCGTGAGGTGACCGGCGAGGTGACCGGCGAGGGGATGCGGTGAAGGGCGGACGTCGGGACCGGGGGTCGGGGACGCTGCTCGTCGTCGGAGCGGTCGGGGTGGTGCTGGCTCTGGTCGTGGGCGCGCTCGGGGTGGTGAGCGCGGTGGTCGCGTCGCACCGGGCCCAGTCCGCCGCCGACCTCGCCGCGTTGGCGGCGGCCGGGGCGCTCGTGCGGGGGGAGGCGCCCGGGGCGGCCTGTGCCGTCGCGGGCCGGATCGCCGCACGGGGTGGAGGGAGCATCGCGTCCTGCCGGACGGGCGACGACCTTACCGTCGAGGTGCTGGTGCGGGTCGTGGCCACGGTGCCGCAGGTCGGGACCGCCACGGCGAGGTCACGGGCCGGGCCGGGCGGGTGAGTGGCCTGAGCGGGCCGCTGCACGCGCCGCACGTCGGGCGTCGGGGGTCAGCTGGAGAGCGAACCGGGTGCGCGGGGCGCCGCGGCGAGGGTCAGGTCGAGCAGGGCGACGGCGCCGGCCTTGTCGAGCGGCTCGTTGCCGTTGCCGCACTTGGGGGACTGGACGCACGACGGGCATCCGCTGAGGCAGGGGCAGGACGCGATGGCGGCCCGGGTGCCGCGCAGCCACGTCGCCAGCTCCTCGTAGCCGCGCTCGGCGAACCCCGCGCCTCCCGGGTAGCCGTCGTAGACGAGGATCGTGGGAAGGCCGGTGTCGGGATGCCGCGCCGTGGAGACCCCACCGACGTCCCACCGGTCCGAGGTGGCGACGAGCGGCAGCATCCCGATCGCCGCGTGCTCGGCCGCGTGGGCGGCTCCCGGGATCGCGTCCTCGGCGACCCCGGCCGCGGCGAGCAGCTCGGCCGGCACGGTCCACCACACCGCCTTGGTCGGCAGCGACCGCACCGGCAGGTCGAGCGGGTGCTCGCCGATGACCTCACCGGTGGGCAGGCGGCGCAGGAACGAGGTCACCTGGGTGCGCACCTCGACCGCGCCGAACGCCGCCGTCATCGGTCCCCAGGCGTGGGTGCGCTCCGGGGCGACGATGTCGAAGGAGCTCACGGACCGGGCCTGGGTCGACCAGCCGGGGTCTCCGGGGCGCACCAGCGCGCAGCCGTCCTCGAGGTCGAGCTCGACGACGACGAACGTCTCGCCCTGGTGCACGTAGACGGCACCCGCGTGCACCGCGGAGTGCGCCCGGGCCTCGTCGATGGTGCCCAGGACCCGGCCGGTGCGGTGGTCGGCGATCCGCAGGGAGGCTCCCGACCCCCGCAACGAGACGTGGTCGGCCGCCCGGTCGGCCCCCGCCCAGAACCAGCCGCGCGGCCGGCGGCGCAGCACACCCGACGCCGTGAGCGTGTCGAGGAGGGTCAGCATCCCGGGGCCGAAGTACGCCGCGTCGGCCTCGGTCACGGGCAGCTCGGCTGCGGCCGCGGCCAGGTGGGGCCCGAGCACGTAGGGGTTGTGAGGGTCGAGCACCGCCGCCTCCACCGGTCGACCGAAGACGGCGTCGGGATGGTTGACGAGGAAGGTGTCGAGCGGGTCGTCGGCGGCCACGAGGACGGCCAGCGACTCGAAGCCCGCCCGCCCGGCTCGTCCGGCCTGCTGCCACAGCGAGGCCCGGGTGCCCGGCCAGCCGGCGAGCAGCACGGCGTCGAGCCCCGACACGTCGATGCCGAGCTCCAGCGCGGTCGTGGCCGCCAGCCCGAGCAGGCCGCCGGCCCGCAATGCCTGTTCGAGCGCCCGGCGTTCCTCCGGCAGGTAGCCGCCGCGGTAGGCAGCGACGACGTCGCCCAAGGTCTCGTCCAGCTCGCGGAGGTGGTCGCGGGCGGCGCTCGAGATCACCTCGACCCCGGCTCGCGACCGGGCGAAGGCCACCGTCTGCACGCCCTGGGCCACAAGGTCGGTCAGCAGCTCGGCCGACTCGGCCACCGCACTGCGACGGTGCGTGTCCGCACCCCCGGGCCCCACCGCCGTGTTGCCACCCGAGCCACCCGCGTGGCCGGCCCCCGGCACCTGACCCGGCTGCCAGAGCCCGAACGTCAGCCCCGCGCGCGGCGAGCCGTCCCGGGTGACCGCGCGCACCGGCATACCGACGAGGCGTTCGGCGTGATGGGCCGGGTCGGCCACCGTGGCGGAAGCCAGCACGAACGTCGGCTCCGAGCGGTAGCGCGCGCAGACCCGCCGCAGCCGGCGCAGGACCATGGCCAGGTGGGAGCCGAAGACGCCTCGGTAGACGTGGCACTCGTCGACGACCACGTAGCGCAGGGCCCGCAGGAAGGAGGCCCAGTGCTCGTGGCCGGGGAGCAAGGAGTGGTGCACGAGGTCGGGGTTGGTGAGGACGTAGTTGGCGTGGTCGCGCACCCAGCGACGCTCGTCGGGGGCGGTGTCGCCGTCGTAGGTGGCCGCGCGCAGCCCAGGCAGGGCCAGAGCGGTCAGCCGGGAGAGCTGGTCCTGGGCCAATGCCTTGGTGGGGGAGAGGTAGAGCACCGTGGCGCCGCGGCCGTTCGGGGCGAGCGACCCGTCGACGACGTCGGAGAGGGACGGCAGCAGGTAGCCCAGCGACTTCCCGGAGGCGGTGCCGGTGGAGATGACGACGTGCTCGCCGGCGTGGGCGGCGTCGGCGGCTTCCCGCTGGTGGACCCACGGCTGGGCCATCCCGGCCTGCGTGAGGGCGGCGTAGAGGCTGGGGGTCGTCCACGTCGGCCAGTCCGCCGGCTCCGCGTCGCGTGCGGGCACGTGGTGCACGTGGGTGAGCCGTTCGGCCCGCCGGCCCTGAGCCAGCCCGGCCAGCAGCGCGTCCGGGGTGGGTCGCCCGGGGCGGGGGGTCGCGGGTGGAACGGCGGCGGACATCATCGATACGGTACGGGGCTGCGGGCACCCGGAGTAGGGTCTGGTCCGTCGCGGTCCCGGCATGTCGCGGTGGAGTGGCGACCTGCGGTGGAGCAGGGCACCCTGGGGGGCGGTAACGCCATGGACGGGTTAGGGCACGGTAGGAACGGGGCGGAGTGTTGGATCTCGACATCGTGACGTCGGTCGTCAGCGGCCGCACGGTGGTGCGGGTCACCGGTGAGATCGACGTCTACACCGCGCCTCAGCTGAGAGAGCAGCTGGACCACGAGATCGAAGGCGGCGTGCGCGACCTCGTCGTCGACCTCTCGGGCGTGACCTTCATGGACTCGACCGGCCTGGGGGTGCTCGTCGGCCGCCTGAAGCAGATCCGGGTCAACGACGGCTCCATGCTGCTCGTGTGCGCCCACGACCGGGTGCTCAAGGTCTTCGTCATCACCGGGCTCGACAAGGTGTTCGCGATCTTCCCCACCGTCGACGAGGCCCTCTCGGCCTGACCGTCCCTCCCCGCGGGTGAGCAACGGCCGCGGCGGCTACCCTTGGCGTGATTTATGGTCCGTCCCTACCTCCAGGTAGGGTTCCCGCGAACCACCCGCGTGCTCCTGCTGCGCTCACCGATGGGGTCGAGCCACAGGTTCCGCCGCTCAAGGGTGAGTGAGCGCCTCAAGGAGGAAGTGCACCATGCCCAACCTTGCCCCGACAGCGACACCCGCGCTGGACCTGGCAGGTACGAACCTGACCCTCGTCTACGTCGTCCTGGCCATCGCGCTGATCGCCCTGGTCTTCGGCTTCTTCTTCCGACGGCAGGTCCTCGCCGCCGACCCCGGCACCGAGAACATGCAGACGATCGGCGCTGCGGTCGAGGAGGGGGCGCAAGCCTTCCTCAACCGCCAGTTCCGCACCCTCAGCATCTTCGTCGTCCTCGTGTTCGGCCTGCTCTTCCTCCTGCCCGCTGACACGTTCTCGGTCAAGCTGGGCCGCTCCCTCTTCTTCGTCGTAGGTGCCCTGTTCTCGGCGGCGATCGGCTACTTCGGCATGTCGCTGGCCGTCAAGGCCAACGTCCGGGTGGCGTCCGCCGCCCGGGACGGCGACCGCGACAAGGGCATGCGCATCGCCTTCCGCACCGGTGGCACCGTCGGCATGGCCACGGTCGGCCTCGGCCTGCTGGGCGCTGCCGTCGTCGTCATCGTCTACAAGGGCGACGCCCCCAAGGTCCTCGAGGGATTCGGCTTCGGCGCCGCCCTCCTGGCCATGTTCATGCGGGTCGGCGGTGGCATCTTCACCAAGGCGGCCGACGTGGGCGCGGACCTCGTCGGCAAGGTCGAGGCCGGCATCCCGGAGGACGACCCACGCAACGCCGCGACGATCGCCGACAACGTGGGCGACAACGTGGGTGACTGCGCCGGCATGGCCGCCGACCTCTTCGAGTC
>JBDSYO010000117.1:0-3159 GCA_039925625.1 Lapillicoccus sp.
CTGCTGGCCGTCCCGCCGATCCTCTCGGGCACCTACTCGGGCATCCAGGAGGTCGACCCGGCCGCACGCGACGCCGCCAAGGGCATGGGTATGCGCGGGGGCGAGGTGCTGCGGCGGGTCGAGCTCCCCTGCGCCCTCCCGCTGCTGCTGTCGGGCGTGCGGAGCGCCACCCTGCAGGTCATCGCCACGGCGACCATCGCCGCGTCGATCAGCCTGGGCGGCCTCGGCCGGTTCCTCATCGACGGCCTGTCCGTGAGCGACTACGCCCAGATGGCCGGGGGCGCGGTGCTCGTCGCGCTGCTCGCCCTGCTCGTCGACGGGATCCTCTCCCTCGTGCAGCGCGCCGTCGTCTCGCCCGGACTGACCGGCCGGTTCGGGAAGCAACAGGACAGTCGGCCGGTTGTCTCCACTACGGCCCGGGGCGACGCCTCGGATCCCGCCTCTCCCACCGACCGTGCCGACGACCAGAGAGAAGCACTCGTATGAACCGCTCCATCCTCCTTACCGCAGTCACTGCCGTGGCCGCCTTGTCCCTGGCGGCCTGCGGGGCCGCGTCCGACCCCACCGCACCCGCCGCCGGCGGCGGCGGCGCAGCCGGTGGGTCCACCGCGAGCGGCGGCAGCGGCGCGATCGTCGTCGGCTCCGCCGACTTCTCGGAGTCGCAGGTCCTGGGCGAGGTCTACGCCGGGGCCCTCAAGGCCAAGGGCATCAACGTCTCCACCAAGCCCAACATCGGCAGCCGCGATGTCTACGTCAAGGCGCTCCAGGACGGCTCGATCGACATCGTCCCCGAGTACACGGGCTCGCTGCTGACCTTCCTCAAGGGCACCGCGCCCAGCCAGGACTCCGACGCGGTCTACTCGACGCTCAAGACGACCCTCCCGGCCACGCTCGTCGTTCTGAACAAGTCGGCCGCCGAGGACAAGAACTCCATCGTCGTCACCAAGGACACCGCAGCGAAGTTCTCGCTGAAGTCCATCGCCGACCTCGCCGCCCACCAGGGCGACATCACGGTGGCGGCGCCGCCGGAGTTCCAGACCCGCCAGCAGGGCCTCGTCGGGCTGAAGGACCAGTACGCGTTCACGCCCAAGGCCTTCCTCCCCCTCAAGGGCAACGCCATCGTCACGGCGCTGACCAACGGCCAGGCCCAGGCGGCGAACATCTTCAGCACCGACCCGTCGATCTCCAGCAACGGGTTCGTCACGCTGACCGACCCCAAGCTGCTGTTCGGTTCCGACAACATCGTGCCCCTCGTCCGCAAGGACAAGGTCAACGACACGATCACCTCGGCGCTCAACGCGGTCTCGGCCAAGATCGACACGGCCACGTTGACCGACCTGGTCAAGCAGGTCGACGTCGACAAGAAGGACGCCTCGGCCGTCGCCAAGGACTTCCTGACCAAGAACGGCCTCGGCTGACCCCGACCCGTCTGACCGACGCCCGGTGACCGACTGGGTCCTGCACGTCGACCTCGACCAGTTCGTGGCCGCGGTCGAGGTGCTGCGGGACCCGTCGCTCGCCGGGCTGCCGGTCGTCGTCGGCGGTCGGGGCGACCCCACCCAGCGTGGGGTCGTCTCGACCGCCTCCTACGAGGCCCGCGCCTACGGCGTCGGCTCCGGTATGCCGCTCCGCATCGCCGCGCGCAAGGCGCCGGACGCCGTGTTCCTGCCGGTCGACTCGGCGCTCTACACCGAGGCGTCCACGGGCGTGATGGCCGTGCTGCGGGCGTTCGGCCCCACCGACGGGGCCATCGTCGAGGTCCTCGGCTGGGATGAGGCGTTCATCGGGGTGGCGACCGACGACCCGGCCGGCCTGGCTCGGCGCATGCAGGCGGCCGTCCTCGCGGAGACCCGGCTGCACTGCTCGGTGGGCATCGGTCCCACCAAGGTCATGGCCAAGACGGCGACCGGGTTCGGCAAGCCGCAGGGCGTCTTCACCATCACCGCCGACACGTGGTTCGAGATCATGGGCGCCCGGCCGACGGATGCGCTCTGGGGCGTAGGGCGCAAGACGGCCGCCAAGCTGAGCGAGCTCGGGCTGCATACGGTGTCGGAGCTGGCCGTCTCCCCGGTGGAGCCGCTGGCCGACCGGCTGGGGCCGACCATGGGCCCGTGGTACCGCCGGATCGCGCGCGGCGGAGACCTGTCCCCAGTGACCGCGACGCCCTGGGTGGCGCGCGGCCACGGCCGCGAGACGACGTTCCAGGCGAACGTCACCGACTGGGCCGAACTGGTCGACCACGTCGGGCTGCTCGCCGGCCGGGTGCTCGACGACATCCTCGCCGAAGGCCGCCCCGCTGTCCGCGTCGGCCTGAAGATCCGCTACGCCCCCTTCGAGTCGCATACGACGTCCCGCGCGCTGCCGGAGCCGACGGTGGACCCTGACGTGATCGCCCACGCCGCCGTGGGTCTGTTGGAGCGCTTCGACCACGCCCGGGCCGTGCGGCTGGTCGGGGTACGCCTGGAGATGGCCCCACCCGACGGCGGCTATCCGCGGTAGCCGGGTCCGCGCACGCCCCCACCCGGGCCACGCGCCCACAAGTCAGCACGTGCTGAGAACTTTTCGGACATATCAGATCTAGGGCGCCAACTTCTCAGCACGTGCGGAGAAATCCGCGCCGGGGAGCGGGGCCCGGGCGATCAAGGCCGGGCGTAGGTTGCTCAGGCGCTCAGGCGCTCAGGCGCTCAGGCGCTCAGGCGCTCAGGCGCTCGGGGTCTCTAGGCGCACCGCGGCCAGCAGCATCTGGGCGACGTCGACGACCTGGACCTCCTCGCGCGCGGACCCGTCGGCCTGCTTGCCGGTGAGACCGTCGCTGAGCATGACCTTGCAGAACGGGCAGCCGATGGCGATCCGGTCGGCGCCGGTGGCGAGGGCCTCCTCGGTGCGGTTGACGTTGATCCGCGTGCCGAGCTTCTCCTCCATCCACATGCGAGCACCACCGGCGCCGCAGCAGAACGACCGCTCACCGTGGCGGGGCATCTCCGTCAGCGTCACGCCCGGCAGGGCGCCGAGGAGCTCGCGCGGCGGGGCGTACACGCCGTTGTGCCGGCCGAGGTAGCACGGGTCGTGGTAGGTCACCGACTCGGCGGTGCTGGCGGCACCCGATGAGGACGCGTCACCGGGGCGGGCCACCGGCACCAGCCGCTTCTCGCGGACCAG
>JBDSYO010000118.1:0-3605 GCA_039925625.1 Lapillicoccus sp.
CACCATCCGCCGGCCTCCAGGACGCCACGCATCGTTCGCGCTGCGGAGGTCGCTCGTCGCCACCGGGCCGGCTGACCAGGGGTTCGTCGCCGCGTGGTCCCTGGATGGACGCGCGTGCGGGCATGGCCGTCCCGACGGCCGGCGTTCGCCTGTCACTCGCCCGGCGTTCACCTGGCGGCGGTTGGCTGCCATGGGCGGACGGACGGCGTCCGCGCGTCACGAGAGGCAGCAATGACACGGCACTCCCACGGCGGGCCCGAGCACGAGCACGACCACGCTCACCCCCACGACCACGACGAGGTCGACCTCGTTGCGACCCCGCTGCTGGACCCGGGCGTACCCGACTCGGCGCTCTCCCCGGCTGAGCTGGGCCGGCGTGGGTTCCTCCGGCGCGCGGGTCTGCTCGGCGCCACGGCCGCTGCCGTCGGCATCGCCGGAGCGGGCACCCCGGCCGCGGCGGCCGGGATCCGGGCCGACGACACCGCCCCCGACCGGGTGGTGCCGGGCGACCGCGGCGGCCGTGGCGGGCGTACCTTCCAGTGGCTTGCGGGTGACCACCACATCCACACGCAGTACAGCAGCGACGCGCAGTACCGCGTCCTCGACCAGGTGCAGCACGGCTCCGCCTACGGCCTGGACTGGATGGTCATCACCGACCACGGCAGCGTGACCCACGCGAAGATCGGTGTGGAGAAGGTCAACCCCGACATCGTGCGCGCGCGAAGCGTGTTCGGCGACCAGACCCTGGTCTTCCAGGGACTCGAGTGGAACATCCCCGCCGCCGAGCACGGCACCGTCATCGTCCACCCCGGGAAGAACGAGGTGGCGGTGCTCAAGGAGTTCGAGAACACCTTCGACGGCGTCGTCAACAGCTGGACGGCCTCGACCTCGGCCAACGAGCAGCACGCCCTCGAAGGCCTCGACTTCCTCGCCGCCTCCGTGGCGAAGCGACGGGTCGACGACGCCGCCTTCTTCGCCAACCACCCGGCGCGCAAGGGCCTCGACTCGCCCCACGAGATCCGTGGCTGGCGCGACCGGCAGCCCACGATCGCTCTGGGGATGGAGGGCGCTCCCGGACACCAGGCGGCGGGCATCAAGAAGCCCTACGGCGCCGGCTCGGGACGCGGGTACTACGACAACACGCCGAGCTCGGACAGCTTCGCCGGCTACCCGTTGGAGAGCTACATCACCTACGGCGGCTTCGACTGGATGACGAGCACCGTCGGCGGCCTGTGGGACTCGCTGCTGGCGGAGGGCAAGCCCTGGTGGATCACCGCGAACTCCGACTCGCACCAGATCTACCTCGACGACTCGGTGCGCGGCGGTGCCGGTACGAGCGCCGAGTTCGCCGCCAACGGCCGCTACGCCGACCCCGTGCACGGCACGACCGGCCCCAACACCACGTACGGCGACTTCTGGCCGGGCTACTACAGCAAGACCCATGTCGGGGCCGAGAAGTTCACGTATGCCGCGGTGCTCGACGGGCTGCGTGCGGGGCGGGTCTACGTCGACCACGGCGGGCTGGTCGGCGCGGTCGACGTCACGGTCCGCAGCCGAGGCGACCGGCGCCCGGGGTCTCCCCTCGGTTCGGTCGTGACGCCGCGGCGTGGCGCCCGCCTCGAGCTGGCGATCACGATCCAGCGGGCCAGCCTGCCCAACTGGGCGCAGTTCGTGCCCCAGCTGAACCGGGTGGACGTCATCCGTGGTTCGGTGACCGGGGCGACCGGCGACCGGGATGCGTTCCTGGCCCCCGACACCAAGGTCGTCCTCCAGAAGGACGTCTCCGGTACGGGCGCCATCGAGCTCACTTACGATCTCGGCGAGGTGGGTGAACCGACCTACGTCCGGGTACGTGGCACGGACGGCAACCGGGGGGCCGTAGGCCTGCGTGGCGCCGCCGTCGACCCTCGCGGACCGGCCGCCGACGTCAAGGGCGACGCCGACCCGTGGGCCGACCTGTGGTTCTACACCAACCCGATCTGGGTCGTCCCGACCTCGTGACCACCGCGACCTGGCGCACCACCGGTGCGGCCGAGCACGCGATGCTCGACCGCACCGGTCCGGGCGCGGATCCGTTGCGGTTCATGGCCACCCACTTCCTCGACGGCGCGGTGCTGGTCACCGACCAGTCCGGCGACGGCCCGGTGGACATCGTGGGCGCCGAAGGCGCGGCCGACCGCGTCACGCATACCGGGCTGGCGGTGCTGCACCGCGACCGGCGAGGTGGGCGGCTGTTCTACTTCCCTGGCGCCGACCTCGTGGGGACGATGACGGTGGCCCGGCTCCTCGCGGACTCGGCGATCGACGAGGTCGTCATGGTCGGGCACCGCGAGCCCCTGTCGTCCGCCGCCCGCATCGACACCCAGGGCTTCCTGAGGCCGCTGTTCGTTCAGGGCCGCACCGTGCTCGTGGTGCGCCCTGCAGCGGATGACGTCGTCGTCCCCTTCGAGCAGCCTGACCCGACCCCCTGCTGCGCCGACCACTGACCGGCCCAGCCCGACCCCCGCATACCTCCCTTTCAGGCTCGACCGGACTCAAAGGTTGCCGGGTTCTGCGGCCTTCACGGACCGGAACCCGGTCAGATTTGAGTTCGGTCGGGAGGTGGGGCGGCCGTGGAGGTGAATGCGGCTGGACTCGATTGTCCTTGGTATACCGTCGCAGGACATCACGGCGTCGTGAGGACGCGGATCCGGCTGTGGGAGCTCGACGTATGCGTGAGGACGACGGGGCGGGCACCATTGGCCACCGGCACGAGGCGCTGCGCGACCAGGTGCTCGCGGAGATCCGACGTCGCATCGTCGAGGGGGAGTACTCGCCCGGCACCCGCCTGATCGAGGAGCGGCTGGCGGCCGACTTCGGCGTCTCCCGCAACCCGGTACGCGAAGCCCTGCGCGTGGTGGAGACCGAGGGGTTCGTCACCCTGACCCCCCGCCGCGGGGCCGTGGTCGCGACCCCCGACGCAGGGACGATCGGCGACCTCTTCGCGATCCGGGGGAGCCTGGAGGCCACCGCGGCCCGCCTGGCCGCCGAGCGCGCCACCCCGGACGACGTCGCCGCGCTGCGCGACCTGCTCGACGCCGCAAGGCGGGCCACCGACGAGCAGGACTTCGCGCGGGTAGCCCAGCTCAACAACGACCTGCACCGGATGTGCATAGCCATCACGGGCAACCGGTGGCTTATGACGATGTCGAGCGCCCTCTACCTCCATGTGCACTGGGTCTTCCGCATCGGGGCCGCCGACCGCGCTCCGCACTCGTGGGCGGAGCACATCCGCATCGTCGACGCCATCGAGGCCCACGACCCCGACGCCGCGGAGGCCGCCGTCCGCGTGCACCTGCAGGCGGCCGCCACGGCGGCGATGGCCAACCTCTGACGCACCCGTCGGGCGTGCACACCGACGGGCGTTGGTGACCGCCGACCCCTCCGCGCTCGTCGAACGGGGCACCAACGCCCGTCGGTGTGCCCGCCGACATCGATCAACGGCCGACGGCATACCCCTACATCCCGCGCGGGTTCGCGCCCGCGCTGACGACCCCGGACTCGGGATCGCGCCGCACGGCGCACATCCGCCCGAGGCTCCACGGGTCGCTCAGCCGCACCTCGTG
>JBDSYO010000119.1:0-4857 GCA_039925625.1 Lapillicoccus sp.
ACCGTGGTGCTGTTCGTTCTCCTCAGCCTGATGGGCGCCCTCGTCTGCGGGACCCGCTGGTTCCGTGAGGGGGACCCGTTCGAGGTGCTGTCCCGGCTCTATGGCCGGCTCGCGCCGCTGGGCCGGCGACCCGACGGTCGCCTGGTGCTGCGCTCGCCGATACAGGGACCGGCAGTGCTCGAGCCGCGCCGGGGCCTGCTCGCCACGCTCTCGGTCATGCTCGGCGGGACGGCCTACGACAGCCTCTCGGCGGACATCCGGTATGCCGGGTGGGTCCAGTCCACGCCGGCGCCCGACCTGGTCCGCACGGCCACCCTCGTCGCCGTCGTCCTCCTCGTCGCCGGGGCCCTGTCCGCCGCCGCGGCCCTCTCGGCGCTGGTGTCCGGCATCCCGGTGCGAGGAACCGCGGCCGAGCTGGCCCCGTCGCTCCTGCCCATCGCCGCGGGCTACCTCGTCGCCCACTACTGGTCACTGCTGATGTTCCAGGGCCCGCGCACCCTGGCCCTGCTCAGCGACCCGCTGGGCACCGGAGCCGACTGGCTGGGCACGGCGGGCACCGGCGGCTGGGGTGCCCTCATCCAGCCGACGCTCGTGGCGGTCGTACAGGCCGGGGCGATCGTCCTCGGGCACGTGCTCGGGGTCGTCGTCGCTCACGAGCGATCCGTCCGCATCCTCCCCCGGCGCGCGGCGGTCCTCGGGCAGGTCCCCGTCATGGTCCTCATGGTCGGCTACACGGTGGGCGGACTCTCCCTGCTCTTCAGCAGCTGAGGAGGCGCTGTCAGCGGTGCAGCAGCCGGCGACCCCGTCGTCCGTGCGGGACGGCCACGCCCACCACCCGGGCGGCCAGACCGCGGACGGCCGCCCGCACCGGCGACTGCGGAGCGCACTCGGCCAGCGAGCGGCCTTCGAGCAGGGCGGCGTCGAGCGCCGCCGGGTCGTCCGGCACGAACACGACGTCCTCGACGCCGGCGAAGCGCGACAGCGCCTCGGCCACCCGCGTCTCCGGCCTGGCGCCGACGGCCCCCGGGCGCACCCGGTTGACGACGACCACCGGCCGCGGACCGCTGACCTCACCCAGCTCCTGCAGCCCCCGGACGAGGCGCTGCAGGCTCACCGGGTCGCAGCCGCCGACCGCCACGACCTCGTCGGCGAGCGACAGGGTGGTGAGGGTGGCGGCGTTGCGCCGCGGGGCCATGGTGTCGTAGCTCAGCTCCTCGTCGTCCTCGAGGTTGAACCCGCAGTCGACCACCACCACCTGGCCCAGTCGCCGGGCCAGCGTGAGGACCCGCTCGAGGGCGGGGGCCCGGATCTCGGTCCACCGCTCGGCCTTGGGTATGCCGGTGACGACCCGCAGCCCCGGTGAAGCCACAGGGGCGAGCCGGGCCAGGAGAGGTAGGTCGAGCGTGCCCTGGTCCGCCGCCCGGGTGGCGGCGGCGATGCCGGGGGCCTCGTCGAGGAACGACAGCGCCTGGGCCACGGACCCGCCGTAGGTGTCCGCGTCGACGAGCACGGTCGGGACGCCGAGCGCGGCCAGCTCGGTCGCCAGTGTCACGGCGACCGTGGTGCGTCCGGGAGCACCGGTCGGACCCCAGACGGCCACGATCCGCCCGGGCTCGGCGTCCGATGCCGGGGTGACCTCCCCCGGCGGGGTGAGGCCCTCCGCACCGCCGGGCGGCCCTTCGGCGGCGCTCGGCGGGCGGTCGGGGTCGAGGCGGCGCAGGGTCTCGGCGGCCGGGTCCATGTCGACGCCCGCACCCGAGCCCTCCCTCGCGGCCGCGACCGGTCGCCCAACGGGCGGGGGCTCCCGGTCGGTGACGTCGGCAGTGAGCGCGGCCTCGAAGACCGCGAGGTCGGCGCCTCCCGGCACGACCCGGGCGACCCCCAGCTGACGCAGGCGGCGTTCGGCGCCCTCGTCATCGGAGGTGGCGACGCCGACGACGGCCAGCCTGAGCTCGCGAAGCTGCGCGACGGTGGAAAGGTCGAGCCCACGCAGGTCGACGGAGACCAGGGCCACGGACCCGAGCCCGGCCGACGCGGTCGCCACGAGGTCGGCGAGGTCGGCGCAGCGGCGGACGATCTGCACGACACGGGACCCTTCGAGCAGGGTCGCGACGCGGCTCTCCCACGGGTTGCCCAGCGCGGTGAGGACCACGGTCACGACCCCTGCCCCGGCACCGGGACGAGCGTGAACCGCGCCTGCTTGTCGACCGCCCCGATGACCTCCGCGACCTTCTCGCGCGGGACCCGCAGCTGCACGGCCATCGTCGAGCTGGACGCCCCGAAGCGCCCCGAGTCCTGGGTCACCGGGGTCACACTGACCCGCTGGAGGGCGAGGGTGGCGTCGAGGTACCGCTCCTGCGTGGACTGGAGGTCGCGGGGGCTGACCCACACGTCGACGGTGGCGTTGGCCGGGAGTCCCCGCGCCGAGTTCGCGTCGACCTCCACCGTGACCGCCTGCACCGATACGGCGCCACGACCGCCCACCGCCCCGAGGGGCACCAGCTCGCCCTCGGGGATGTCCCGCAGGGCGTAGCTGTCGTCGGCGACGACGGTGCGGGCGGAGAGGTACCGGGACGACTCGGCTCCGAGCTGGACGTCGACGCGACGCAGGTTGTCGGCGGTGAGGTGGTCTCCGGGACGGATCGTGGCCGACGCGGCATACATGGGAACGGTGTCATCGGCGCCCGCTACCACCTTGGCGCCCAGCACGGTCCCGAGCAGGATGAGGACCACCCCGACGAGGAGGCGGGTGTTGCGCCACGACGGCCGCTGGAGTCGTTTTGCCGCCGGTTCGGGCAGCTCAGCCACGTCGTCCCCCTGTCACCCCGTGCTCCCTCCGGATCCGTGGGTCGGTGTCCTCTGCGGCCACCCGCGTCCCATCATGGCCGGCAGCCTGCGGCGAGACCACTGTGCGGATCTCCCCTGTGGAGAACCGACTCCTGGCCGGGGCGGTTGTGGGAGAGTGGACGTGGCAGGGGACCGGTGGCGTACAGTAAAGAAACCGTAAAGAACGGTGACATCCGTTCGAATGACGGTCGAACCGTTCCATCCATCCCTCCTGCTGAACACCCGAAGCGAGGATCACGAGCATGTCCACCCAACGCTTCCTCCAGCTCACCGAGGTCTCGGAGATTCTCAACATCTCCTCGGCTCAGGCCTACGCCCTCGTCCGGTCAGCAGAGCTGCCGGCCATCAAGGTGGGCGGTCGAGGTCAGTGGCGCGTGGAGACCACCGAGCTGGAGAACTACATCCAGCGCATGTACACCGAGACGAAGCAGTTCGTCGCTGCCCATCCCTTCGGGACGGGGACGGACGACCTCGGCTGACCACCCTCGACAACGGTCGGACAGCGGTCGGACAGCGGTCGGACAGCAGTCTGAGTGGCGCCTCCACGACCCCTTGGGGGGGAAAGCCGTCGGCCGCGACGGCTGACGCAGGCGCGGTGACCGGCGAGCCAGGTACAACGCTACCGCTCGCCGGTCATCGACGCCGCACCGCGGCCAACGCGAGGAACGGCATGGCGACCACGCGCAGCACGTGCTCGGAACGGCGCGGTAGGTCGCCGGGATGCTCGGCGATCTCGACCAGATCCTGACCGACGGCGTCGATCGTGCCGGTGACCACGGTGCCGTCGATGTCGACGACGTCCACGACCGCCCGGTCGCGGCTCACGGCCCGCAGCGCTGCGCCCAGACCGAAGCCCCGAGCCACGGCCCCACCGGGTCGGGCGCCGGCGAGCCCCACCACCGCCCGGATCGCCGTCGTGGCGACCAGCACGGGCCGGTCAGGCCCGCCCTCCCCGACGGAACCGTGCGGCGAAGGGGCCCGCTGGTCGAGCAGGACCCATTCCGGTCCCGTGCCCCACACCACGCCCCGCAGCGTTCCCAACCCGGCGACCCGCAGCTCGACCGGGTGTGCGTCGACGACGGCGGTCAGCCGTTCAGCCAGCCGGAGCTGCGCTCTCTCCCGGCGGGTGCGGTCGGCCACCTCGGCGGACAGCTCGCGGGAGGCGTCGGCCTCGAGCTGTGCCTCGAGGTCGTCGAACAGCCGTTCCCACCGCACGCGACGGAGTTTAGCCACGCCCTTGACAGCGGTGGCGAGAGACGTCAAAGTTTGTCAAACACTCGTAAACGAATGCATATGGAGCCCCCCGTGGGATGTCGAACCACCCCGAGGTCCGGCCGTCGCGGCACCACCTCCTTCGGTCGCGTCGTCGCCCTGTCGGTGCTCACCGCCCTGACCACCGGCCTGGTCGGGCATCTGTTCTGGGCGGCAGGCGCCGTTGCCCTGGAGGCCGTGACGGGTGACGCGCCAGCCACCCCCACCGACCTGCTCCTGGTCGTCGCCTGCGCCCTGGGGCTCGCCGTGACGGCCTGGCTCGGTCTGAGCGTGCTCGCGGCCACGCTGGCGGCCGCGCCCGGTGCGCTCGGCCGGACGGCCGGTGCCGTGGCCGACCGGTGGGCCCCGGAGCTGGTGCGGCGGAGCGTCGCGGTCGTCCTCGGAGGGGCGCTGCTGGCCGGACTCCCGGTCGCGGCGCATGCCGACACCCCCTCGCCACGGCCCGTCGCCACCGCGACGACGCTCGCCCCCGCTCCCGACCCGTCCTTCGCCGTCACCGACCGTGCTCCCGACCCCGCGTTCAGCATCACCACCTCGTTTCCCACGGAGAACCCAGTCGCGAACCCCACCGAGAGCCCACCCGTCACCGCCCCGACCACGCAGACCCGCCCCGCGCCCACCCTGGGCCCCCTCGGTCCGGCCTCCAGCCGCCCCGCGGCCGTGGAGTCCGCACCCGCCGCCGTCTACACCACCGGTTCCGTACGCGTCGGTCGCGGCGACACGCTGTGGGCCATCGCC
>JBDSYO010000120.1:0-6030 GCA_039925625.1 Lapillicoccus sp.
CAACACCCTCCTCGTCGACGACCTGCCGGTCACGGCGGAGGTCATGACTCAGGCGCAGGCGCGCGAGATCGGCGCCATGGCCCTGTTCGGCGAGAAGTACGGCGACGCCGTGCGTGTCGTCTCGGTCGGCGACTGGGCCCGCGAGCTGTGCGGTGGGACCCACGCCCAGCGCTCCGGCCAGCTCGGCCTCGTCAAGCTGCTGGGGGAGTCCTCCATCGGCTCCGGCGTGCGGCGGGTCGAGGCGCTCGTCGGCGTCGACGCGTACTCCTTCCTGGCGCGCGAGCACGCCATCGTCGGCCAGCTCACCGAGGTGCTCCAAGCCCGGCCCGAGGAGCTGCCCGAGCGGATCTCCGGCATCCTCGCCCGCCTCAAGGAGGCGGAGCGGGAGATCGCCCACGCGCGCCAGGAGAAGGCACTGGGCGCCGCCGCCGGCCTCGTCGCCGGCGCCCGCGACCTCGGCGGCATCACCTTCGTCAGCCACGACGCCGGGCAGCTGGGGGCCGACGACCTGCGCTCGCTCGTCCTCGACGTACGCGGCAGGCTCGGCGCCGACCGGGTCGCGGTCGTCGCCATGGCGGCGGTCGCCGGGGCCAGACCGGTGGTGGTCGTAGCGACCACACAGGGCGCCCGCGACGCGGGCGTCACGGCGGGCGCCCTCGTGCGCGTCGCCGCGCAGACGCTCGGCGGTGGTGGCGGCGGTAAGGACGACCTCGCGCAGGGCGGCGGCACCGACCCGAGCAAGGTCACCGCCGCGCTGGGGGCCGTGGAGGACGCGCTGCGGCAACGGGCGTCCTGAGCGCCGCGGTGAACCCGCGGTGAGCCCGGCGACAACCGCCGGCCCGGCGTGCTGGACCGGAGGGGGCCGACGCCTGTGTCAGGCTGAGCCCGTGGTTCGTCCGGGTGTCCGCCTCGGGGTCGACGTCGGCAGTGTGCGCGTCGGCCTCGCCGCGAGCGACCCCGCCGGCATCTTCGCCACCCCGGTGGCGACCCTGGCCCGCGACACCACCGACGGGCATACCGACGTCGTCCGCATCGCCGAGACCGCCCGTGAGGTCGACGCGGTCGAGATCGTCGTCGGGCTGCCACGGCTGCTCTCCGGGGCGGAGGGCGAGGCGGCCCGGCTGGCCCGCGCGTATGCGCTCGACCTGGCTGCCGCGGTGGCCCCCGTGCCCGTGCGGCTCGTCGACGAACGCTTGACCACGGTCGACGCGCACCGCAGACTACGCGAGAGCGGAGTGGCAGGCCGTTCGCAACGCGACGTCGTCGACCAGACCGCCGCTGTGCTCATCCTGCAGTCCGCGCTCGACGGCGAGCGCGCCTCCGGACGGGCACCCGGCAGCCGGGTCGGCCCCCAGCGGCGGCGCCCCCGAGCGAAGGACCGAGGATGAGCGACCGACGCGAGCCCGCGTCCGGCCCTGCCCGTCATGGCGACCACCTCGTCTTCGGCGCCCCCCACGCCGACGACGACCACGACCACGACCTCGACAACGACCTCGACAATGACCACGACCACCGTTACACCGGTGAGCACGGCGAGGTCGATGGCGGCTACGACCACCACGACGACCACAGCGACCACGGCGACCACGGCTACGCCTACGACGACGAGCTCGAGCATCAGGAGGGGGTCGCGGTCCTCAGCCGCAGTGACCGCCGCGTCCGCGAGGAGGCCGAGCGCGGTGGCGGTCGCCGCACCGGGCGGGCCGTGCGGCGGCTGCTGGTCTTCCTCGTCGCCATCGGCCTCATCGCGGCCGCCGGCTTCGCCGCGGTGAGCGTGCTGCGGCCCATGGTCTCGGGATTCGGCAGCGGAGAGACCGACTTCACCGGTCCGGGGTCCGGCGCAGTGGAGGTCACGGTCAACCCGGGTGACACCGGCCGCGCGATCGGCACCAACCTCGCCACCCTCGGGGTGGTCCGCACGGCCAAGGCCTTCGCCGACGCCGCCGCCGACAACCCGGCCGCCGCCGGGATCCAGCCCGGCGAGTACACGATGAAGAAGGAGATGAAGGCCTCCGACGCCGTGGCCTACCTCATCGACCCGGCCAACCGCAGCGTCCCGATGGTCACCATCCCGGAGGGCCGGTGGAAGTCCGAGGTGTTCGCTCTGCTGGCCAAGGCGTCCGGGAAGCCGGTGGCCGACTACGAGACCGCCGCGAAGGACGCCACCGCGCTCGGGCTGCCGGCCGCGGCGAAGGGCAACGTCGAGGGCTACCTCTTCCCGGCGACCTACGAGTTCGGCAAGGACTCCACGCCGGCACAGCAGCTGCGCACCATGGTGCAGAAGGCGGTGGCGACGATGACCGGCCTCGGCATCACCGGCGACGGCATCGAGCAGACCGTCGTCACCGCCAGCATCCTCGAGGCCGAGAGTCGGACGACGCCGGACCGCGAGAAGGTCGCCCGGGTGCTGCTCAACCGGCTGGCCCAGAACATGCCCCTCCAGCTCGACTCGACGGTCAGCTACGGCGTGCAGAAGCGCGCCCTCACGACCACCGACGCGGAGCGGGCGGACAAGAACCCCTACAACACCTACGTCAACCCCGGCCTCCCGGCCGGGCCGATCGGCAACCCGGGACAGTCGGCCCTGGAAGCGGCGAAGAACCCGGCCGACGGTCCCTGGCTGTTCTTCGTCACCGTCAACCCGTCGACGGGGGAGACCAAGTTCGCGGCGACGCTGGCCGAGCACGACCAGTACGTCAAGGAGTTCCAGGCCTGGTGTCAGGCCAACACGGGCAAGTGCTGAGCCGGGTCACCCACCGGGCCGGTGTGCTCGGCTCCCCGATCGCCCACTCCCTGTCACCGGTGCTGCACACGGCCGCGTATGAGGCCCTCGGCCTCGAGGACTGGGAGTACACCGCCGAACGCGTCAGCGACGAGCACTTCCTGGCCCACGTCGCCTCGCTCGACCCGTCGTGGCGCGGGCTCTCGCTGACCATGCCGCTCAAGGAGGTCGCCTTCGACGCGGTGCAGGCGGCGTCCGACGTCGCGGTGGCCACCGGGGCGGTCAACACGCTCGTCCGCCGTGCCGACGGCGGCTGGGACGGTGACAACACCGACGTGCACGGCATCGCCGAGGGGCTCGCCGAGTCGGGGGTCCGGCAGGCCGACCACGCAGTGCTGGTCGGCTCGGGGGCCACCGCCCGGTCGGCGGTGGCGGCGCTCGCCGTGCTCGGGGTGCGGCACATCGACTTCATGGTCCGCGAGCAGGTGCGCCCGGCCACCCTCGACCAGGCCACGGACGCCGGGATGACGGTCAGCCGCCGCGCCATGGGCGACTGGCCGGAGCACGTCGACCTCGTCGTGAGCACCGTGCCGTCGGGAGGCTCGGCAGCGGCCGGCACCCTCCCCCAGGGAGGGCGGGCGCTCCTCGACGTCGTCTACGGCGGTGGCTCCAGCCCGTTCGCCGAGGCGGCGCGCGCGCGCGGCTACCTCGTCGTCCCGGGGACGACGATGCTGCTGCACCAGGCGGCGGAGCAGGTGCGGCTCATGACGGGGTATGCCGCCCCGGTCGAGGCGATGCGCGCCGCCCTCGACGACGCTCTCGCGCGCCGGGCCGAGCACACCGCCCACCCCGTCCGGTGACGCTGGTCCCGGCTGTCGCGGCGCCCTGGTGGGTCGTCGCGGTCGTCACCGCCGTCGGGCTCGGGCTCGGCCTGTGGCTGGCCCGCGCGCTGGCCACCACGGCCTACCGGCTCGACGACGAGGCCGACCGCCGGCGCCCCGGGCCACCGTGGCTCGTCGCGGTCGCGGTGCCCGTGCTGTGGGGGGTGCTGGCCTGGCGCCTCGGCGGTCTGGCCGAGGGGGCAGCGCTACCGGCATACCTGCTCCTGGGGTGGGTCGGCGTCGCCCTGTTCTGGGTCGACGTCGACGTGCACCGGCTCCCTGAGGGTCTGACCCTGCCGACGCTGCCGGCCCTGCTCCTCCTGCTCGCCGTGGCGTCGACGACCACCGGCGACTGGGGGTCACTGCTGAGAGCCGTGATCTGCGGGGCAGCCGGGTGGCTGGTGTACGCGGTGCTGGCCTTCATCGTGCCCGGGGGGCTCGGGCTCGGGGACGCGACCCTGGGCGGTCTGGTCGCCCTGCCTCTGGGCTACCTCGGCTGGGGGGTGCCGATCCTCGGGTTCGTCCTGGCCTACCTGCTGTCCGGCGTCGTCGCCGTCGTCGGGCTCGCGCTGCGGAGGCTGACCCTGCGCAGCCACATCGCCTTCGGTCCGTTCATCGTCGTCGGGGCCCTGGCCGCGCTGCTCGTGCGGTTCCAGCTGGTCTGAGCGGCTCAGGCGAGCTCCCGCAAGCAGACGGGCGCGGAGCCCGGGCGGGGGTGCGTGGCAGGATCGGGCCATGCTGCGTTGGTTGACCGCCGGTGAGTCCCACGGCCCGGCGCTCGTGGCGGTGATCGAGGGCCTGCCGGCCGGGGTGCGGGTGACGACCCGCGACATCGGCGCCGCTCTGGCGCGCCGCCGGCTGGGCTTCGGCCGCGGGGCCCGGATGTCCTTCGAGCAGGACGCGGTCGAGGTGCTCGGCGGCCTGCGGCACGGCGTGACCCTGGGGTCGCCGGTGGCGATCCGCATCGGCAACACCGAGTGGCCGAAGTGGCAGACCGTGATGAGCCCGGACCCCGTGGACGATGCGGCGCTGGCCGCCGCGGACGACGTCAACGCCGAGAAGGAGATCGCCCGCAACCGGCCGCTGACCCGGCCGCGGCCCGGGCACGCCGACCTCGTGGGGATGCAGAAGTACGGCTTCGAGGATGCCCGCCCGGTGCTGGAGCGCTCCTCGGCCCGCGAGACCGCGGCCCGCGTCGCCCTCGGCGCGGTGGCCGCAGCCTTCCTCGAGCAGGCGTACGGCATCCGGCTCGTCTCCCACACGGTGGCGATCGGTACGGCGCAGGTGGGGGACGACGCAGGGCTGCCGACGCCCGACGACGTCGACCGGCTCGACGCCGACCCGGTGCGCACCCTCGACGCGGCAGGATCCGCGGCCATGGTCGCGGAGGTGGAGGCGGCCAAGAAGGACGGCGACACCCTCGGCGGCGTCGTGGAGGTGCTCGCCTACGGCGTGCCGCCCGGCCTGGGCTCCCACGTGCACTGGGACCGCCGCCTCGACGCCCAGCTGGCCGCTGGCCTCATGGGCATCCAGGCGATCAAGGGGGTGGAGGTCGGCGACGGGTTCACGACCGCGCGCCGCCGCGGCTCGGCCGCCCACGACGAGATGGGACGCGACGAGCACGGGGTCATCCGGCGTCGGTCCGGGCGGGCCGGAGGCACCGAGGGCGGGATGTCGACGGGCGACGTGCTGCGGGTGCGGGCGGCAATGAAGCCCATCTCGACCGTGCCCCGGGCCCTGGAGACCGTCGACATCGCCGGCGACGAACCGGCCAAGGCCATCCACCAGCGGTCCGACGTGTGCGCCGTGCCCGCCGCGGGTGTGGTCGCAGAGGCCATGGTGGCGCTCGTGCTGGCGCAGGCGTGCGTCGAGAAGTTCGGCGGGGACAGCGTCGTCGAGACGTCGCGCAACCACACCGGCTACCTGGACGCCATCCCGGAGCGGCTGCGCTCGTGGTGACCCCGGACGACGTCACCGGGCGTCCGGTGGCGGTGGTCATCGGGCCACCCGGCTCCGGGAAGACCGTGACCGGGCGTGCGCTCGCGGCGGTGCTCGGGGTGCCGTTCCACGACACCGACGAGGAGATCGTGCGGCGGGAGGGTCGCTCCATCGCCGACATCTTCGTCGACGACGGCGAGGCCGCCTTCCGGGCTCTCGAACGCGCCGAGGTGTCGCGCGCGCTCGAGTCGGAACGCGGGGTCGTCGCCGTCGGCGGCGGCGCCCCCATCGACGCGCCCACCGGGGTGCTCCTGGCCGGGCACACCGTCGTCCTGCTCGAGGTGGGCATCGCCGACGCGGCCCGGCGGATCGGCTTCGACCGCTCCCGCCCCCTGCTGTCGGTCAACCCGCGCGCGTCGTGGATCGCCATGATGAACGAGCGCCGGCCCGTCTACCAGTCCCTGGCCACCCACCGGGTGGACACCGGGG
>JBDSYO010000121.1:0-9323 GCA_039925625.1 Lapillicoccus sp.
CGGCGACAGCCACGCCCACGGCACCGAGGGCGTGCACTTCTTCACCCGCGGCAAGGTCGTGACCTCCCGTTGGCTCGACCCCAGCCACGGCGGCCTCAACCTCGGCTTCCCCCAGAACACCTGACGCTCCCACCACCGTCCTGCTCGCCCTCTGCCACTCCCGCACCTCAGCCTCGTCACACCGGCCCGCGCGCTGCTCGGTGGCACGTCGAGGGAGGCGTATGCGTCAGAGCCGGGCGGGCGCGGCGACCCGGGCCAGCGCTCGACCCCAGTCGGTCGCCCGCTCCGTCTCGCCCTCCAGCAGGGGGCCCTTGACGTCGTCGACATAGAAGCTCTCGGCTCTGGCCGCGGAGGGGTAGCCGTGGCGCCGGGCCACCCTGGCGGCCCCCCTGGCCGCGGACCCGGGAAGGTGTCGCATCGAGGCCATCCGGGTGTCGAAGGTCGCCAGCCGCTCGGTGTGGTGTCCGGTCGGCAGGCCGTCGACCCATTCCCGGAGGCCACTCTGCTGCTCGCCCTCCGTCGCACCCTTGGCGAGGGCCTCGCTTCGGGTGTTCGGCCGACTCATCGCCAAGGCATGGGTCGGGCCCCCCGCGACGATGAGGTCGACCTCGGGGCCCGGGGCGGCGGGCGCCTGGCCCACCGGGGTCGTGACCACCTCCATCGACTCGGCGAGGCCGGCGGCGATCGCCTTCGCCACCCGCTCGGTGTTCCCGAACATCGACTCGTACACCACGAGGGCTCGCATGACATGACTCCTGTCGTCCACGGCGCGCGGGCCTGGAAGGGGCTGCGTCACCAGTTCCAGGTGACACCCGGACGAGCCTCGGGACCCGGGGCGGAGGTCCTGCGAACGGCGCCAGGAGCTCGCGGGTCAGCGCTCGTCGATGACCATGTCGAGCGCGTAGTCCTCGGCCCGGTAGCTGTGGTCGCCGAACTCCACGGCCGTCCCACTGACGTCGAACGCCATCCGGGTCATCGTCAGCACGGGCTGGCTCCCCCGCAACCCGAGGTGACGACGCTCGGCGGGCGTCGGCGTCCGGGCCCCGACGCTCTGCCGGGCGACGACGGGCTTGCCCCCACGGATGCGGAGCGCGTCGTAGAGCCCGGTGGTCTCGAGCTCCTCGCGGCTCAGGTCGGCGTATGCCGGTGGCAGCCAGTTCTGCAGCAGGGCCAGCGGTTTCTCGTCGACGAGGCGCAGTCGCGTGATGCCGAGCAGATGAGTGTCCGCCGGGAGGTCGAGCGACGCCGCCGCCCGGGCGTCCTGCACGGTCTCCAGAGACAGCACTGTGGTGCGCGGGGAGCGCCCGGCCCGCTGCAGCTCGTCGTAGAGGCTGGACAGCTCGAACTTGCGATGGACCTTGGCGTTGGCGACCGTCGTGCCCACGCCGCGCCGCCGCACGAGCAGGCCCTGGTCGACCATCTCCTGGATGGCCCGGCGGACCGTCGGCCGCGACAGCTGGAGGCGCTGGCACATGGCCAGCTCGTTCTCGAACGGGTCACCGGGGGCGAGCCGCCCGTCCGTGACCGCCGCGCTCAGCTGCTCGGCCAGCTGGTGGTAGAGCGGCACGGGCGAGCTGCGGTCGATCCGCAGGTCGACCAGCAGGGCAGCCATGGGCCGACACTAGTCCGCCCGAACAGCCACAGGTCACAATGTCCGGACAACTCTCAGGCTAGGGCGCCTTAGCTGTCGTGGCCCCGGAGACCCGGCGTCCCGGCGTACCCCAGGGAGTCAGCTCGCGCCGGGCCGTGACGCGTGCGACGACGACCCGGGCCAGGGCCACGGCGACCGCGGCGCACGCCAGGCCGAGCAGGAGTCCGGCGATGACGTCGGGCACGTGGTGCACGTGGGCGGCCACCCGGGCGGCACCGACCAGGGCGGAGACGACGAGCAGGGCCAGTCCCCAGACCCGGCGGGCGGCCAGGACGACCCCCGAGACCGCCGCCGCGAAGCTCGCGTGGTCGGACGGGAACCCATTGTCGTCGGGGTGCGCGAACAGCGGGGCCTGGCCGTCGACGACGAACGGCCGTGGGTCGTTCCAGAGCAGGCTGGCGCCCTTGACCGCGAGCGCGACGAGCACCACTGCGAGAACACCCCCCACGACCAGCTCGAATCGCCCCGAGGGCGTCGCCCGCCACCAGGCGGCCAGCGCTCCGGCCAGGACGAGGAACACGGCCCACTGGGCGACCACGACGACGAGAGCATCCACCCGGGCAGCCTGCCGCACTCGGCTGCGGTACGCCTGGACGCGACGGGACGCGCCGCCGAGGGCATCATGGGGGCCATGATCCCCACGCAGCCCTTCGGGCGGACCGGCCACGACAGCACCCGCGTCATCTTCGGCGCCGCAGCTCTGGGGAGCGTGACTCAGGACGAAGCCGATGCGACCCTCGCACTGGTCGCCGCGCGGGGCATCAACCACCTCGACGTGGCCCGCAGCTACGGCGAGGCCGAGGTGCGGATGGCGCCGTTCCTCAGCGAGCACCGTGACGAGTACTTCCTCGCCACCAAGACCGAGGACCGCACGGCCGAGGGCGCCTACGCGCAGATCAACGAGTCGCTCGAGCGGATGGGTACCGACCACGTCGACCTGCTGCAGCTGCACAACCTCGTCGACGAGGAGCAGTGGAAGACGGCCTACGCCAAGGGCGGGGCGATGGAGGGTGCGGTGCGGGCTCTCGACGAGGGGCTGACCAAGGCCGTCGGTGTGACGGGGCACGGCATCACGGTGGCCCGCCAGCACCTCAGGTCGTTGCATGAGTACGACTTCGCGTCGGTCCTGCTGCCCTACAACTTCCCGATGTCGCGCAACGAGCGCTACCTCGCCGAGTTCGACGAGCTGCTCGCCGTATGCCGGGAACGCGACATCGCGGTGCAGACGATCAAGTCGATCACCAAGGCGGCCTGGCCGGACGCCGACCGCGAGACCGGGTCGAACGGCGACCGCTCCCAGCACTTCGCCGCCACCTGGTACGAGCCGCTGCGGGCCCCGGAGGCCATCGACACCGCGGTCGCCTGGGTGCTCGGTCGGGAGGGCGTCTTCCTCAACACCGTCGGCGACATCCACCTGCTCCCGCTGGTGCTCGACGCGGCCGAGCGGTTCACCGGGCGCCCCAGCGACGAGGAGATGGACCGGCTCGAGGCCGCGTTCGACATGGCGCCCCTGTTCGTCTGAGGAGCCTCAGTCGGCACCCTCGCCTCGGTCGCCCGGCAGGACGGCGATGGCGTCGATCGAGACGAGCAGCCCGCGCGGGAGCCGGACGTTCGCCGGAGCCGAGCGGGCCGGCGGCGGGTCCGGCAGGTGCCGGGCGTACACCGCGTTGAGGGCCCCGAAGTCCTCGACCTCGGCGTAGAAGATCGTCGTCTTGACGACGTCGGCGAGCGAGGCGCCGGCGGCCGTCAGGACGGCATCGAGGTTGAGCATCGCCTGATCGGTCTGCGCCTCGATGCCCTCCGGAGCCGACCCGGTGACCGGGTCGATCCCGGGCATACCGGAGCAGAAGACGAACCCGCCGGCCACGATCGCCTGGCTGTAGGCGCCGAGGGCGGCGGGGGCATGCTCGATGGATACGGCACGTCGGGTCATCGAAGCCTCCTCACGGGGCGGGCCTTCCGCCCCGGCACCAGGATGGCGCCCGCGACCGTTCCTCAGGCGAGAAGCAGCGGAGCTGCGCCGCGGACCGGGTCAGCCGATGCGCTCGGCCAAGGACACGATGATGCCCTCCGGCCCTCGCACGTAGGCCATCCGCCAGATCTGCTCGTACTGGCCGATCCCCCCGACCAGCCCGTAGCCCTCCGTGTGCAGCCGGTCGACCTCAGCCTGGAGGTCGTCGACCTCGAACGCCACGTTGCGCAGTCCCAGCTCGTTGGCCATGGCGGTCGGCTGTCCGGGCCGGGCGTCGGGGCGGACGAAGCTCGACAGCTCGACCTGCGTGCCGCCGTCGGGTGAGCGGAGCATGACGATCTCGGTGCGTGAGCCAGGGATGCCGATGACGGTGTCGAGGAACTCCCCCTCGACGGCCATCCGCGGGCCCTCGGGCACGAGACCGAGGGCGACGAAGAACGCCGTCACCGTCTCGAGGTCGGCGACGGTGATGCCGACATGGTCGAAACGCCGGATGGGTGACATGGGGACCATCCTCCATGGGGACGCAAGCCTCTACCGTGGGGTGGTGCCCGAGGAGTCTCGTGACGGCGTCACCCTCACCCATCTGGACGAGCCGCTGTTCGACGGGGCGGGAGCGACCAAACGCGACCTGGTCGCCTACGTCGAGCAGATGGCCGACCGGATGGCCACCCACCTGCGCGACCGGCCACTGTCGGTCATCCGGGTCCGCGCCGGGCAGCCGGCCTTCATGCAGAAGAACCTGCCCACGTATGCCCCCGACTGGGTCGCGTCGGTCTCCGTCTGGGCCGAGCGCACCAAGCGGGACGTCACCTACGCCCTCGCCAACGACCGGCGCACGCTGGTGTGGTTCGCGAACCAGCGGGCCGTGGAGTACCACCCGGGTCTGATGACCACCACCGACCCCCTGCACCAGACCCATCTCGTGCTCGACCTCGACCCGCCCTCGGACCTCGCGCCGGCCGAGGGCTTCCGGATGGCGGTCGCCGCGACCCATCTCGTGAAGCAGGCGCTCGACGAGCTCGGGCTGGCGGGGGCCGCGAAGACGAGCGGGGCGAAGGGGATGCACGTCTTCGTGCCGCTGGCGCCGGCCGACACCCCCGACGTCGCCGCCGCCACCCGCGCCATCGCCGTGCGGGCGGCGCGGCTCGACCCCGCCCTGGCCACCACCGCGTTCGTCATCCAGGACCGGGAGGGACGCGTCTTCGTCGACTCGACCCGGGCCGGGGGCGGCACGGTCATCGCGGCCTACAGCCCGAGGGTCCGGCCCGGAGCTCCCGTGTCGTTCCCGGTCCGATGGGAGGACCTCGACGCGGTCAGCCCGCAGGACTTCACGATCCACACGGTCCCCGGCCTGCTGTCCTCACCCGGGTCCACCGAGGGGCGCGACGAGTGGGCGGACCTCATGCCCGAGCGGCAGGCGCTCCCTCCCGACCTCGTCGCCGAAGGACATGAGATCCCCATCGCCCGGGTCGCCGCCATGCACGAGGGCAAGCGCCGGGTCCGGGAGCGACGACGCCCCTGACTACGCCCCGGTCGACCCCGAACGACGAGGCGTCGAGGCGCGGGTGGGGTCGACCGCGGCCTCACGCAGGATCGTGGCGAGCCACGCCGCCGCCGAGCTGCGCTGGGGGTCGAAGTCGCAGACGGTGCGCCAGGCGCTGAGGTAGGTCCGTCGGAGGAGGAGCTCCGCCTCGTCCGGAGCTCGCGTGACCACGAGGGCGAGGGCGAACAGGCGACCGACCGTGGCGTCGTAGACCCGGCCGAAGGCCTCGATGTCCCCGCGGGCGCACTGCGCCAGCTCCGTGACCAGGCGCGCATCCGCTTCTCGCCGGGCGGCGTAGGCCGCAGGTGACCGAGCCCCGACCGCGTGGAGCGGAGGTGGTCTGCTGCTCATGTGCCCGCCCAGAGCGTTATGGAGCATGAGGTGCCGGGTCCAGGGCAGAGGTCAGCGGCGCGACCTCACCCCAGCATGTCGGGTTTGTCGTCTTTGTCAAGTGGGGCACGGGGCAGAGGCCCTTGGGCACGAGTAAGGCCCCTGACCGCGTTGCCGCAGCTCAGGGGCCCTCGTCGTCTGTCTCAACACAGAGTGCGCCCGAAGAGATTCGAACTCCCAACCTTCTGATCCGTAGTCAGATGCTCTATCCGTTGAGCTACGGGCGCGCACCGCCGAACAAAGGAACCGCGTAGCGGTCCGATCCCGGCGACGACGCGCCAGACTACCTTGCGCCCGCCGTCGCCAGGAAATCGGCGGACCGTCGCTCGGAGGACCCATGACCGGCTCGTCAGCAGGGCGAGCGACCGACCGCGCCCATCCGTTCGACCCTCAGGTCGCCCGGACGACCCTCGGCCCCGTCGAGTATGCGGTGCTCGGCCGCGGCGCACCCGTCATCGTGCTGCACGGCAGCCCAGGGGGCATCGACGCCGCCGAGGTGATGTCCCGGTTCCTGCCCCGGGACGAGGTGGCCGCCGTCCTGCTCTCCCGCCCCGGCTACCTGGGGACCCCCCTGAGCGGGCGCGAGACGACCGACGACCAGGCCGACCTCGTGGTCGCCCTCATGGACGAGCTCGGCCTCCAGCGCGCCGGCCTGCTCGCGTGGTCCGGCGGCGGCCCGCTGGGCTACCGGATGGCCGTCCGCCATCCCGGGCGGGTCACCTCGCTCGTGGCGTTCGCCGCCCTCAGCGGGGCCTACCGGATCCCGCCGGTCAGTCTGCCCGAGCAGCTCCTGCTGACGACGTCGGCCGGCGAGTGGCTCTTGCGGGTGCTGGCGACCCACCAGCCCCGGCACTTCATCTCCGGTGCCCTGGCCGCCGAGGGCACCCTCACCCGGCGCCAGCTGGCCCAGCGGGTCGACGAGGTCTTCGCCGACGAGGACAAGCGCGCGTTCGTGCTCGACCTGGGGCCGACCGTGGGGCGGGGCGGGGCGCGCCGCGACGGGTTCCGCAACGACCTCAACCAGTTCGCGGCCATCGACTCCCTCGGCCTGGAGTCCATCGCCGTGCGCACGCTGGTCGTGCACGGAGACGCCGACGCCGACGTCGGCCTCGCCCACGGCCGGTATGCCGCGGAGCGAGTGCCGGGGGCGGAGCTGCTGGTGCTGGAGACCGGTACCCACCTCGCCCTGTGGACGCACCCGGACGCCGCCTCAGCGCAGGCGCGGGCCCTCGCCGTGCTCCTCGGACACTGACCCTCGCGCACGGCGCATCGGCCTCGGCGAGGCGCATACCGGATCTTGCAGCGGGTTTCTGACGGTTCGGACACCGGTTTGCAGCAACCCGACCGGGGGCTCACCGGATGTGACCGGACTCACCGAGCGGGGCGCCGTTGGCGCCGGGTGACCACCCCGGCCGCCGCTAGCGTGACCCCACGGGCGTACCAGCATGTGGACAGCGAAGGCGGACCGGATGACGGCAGAGACGACGCACAGCACCGACCGGCTCGTCGGTGGCACCACGCACACCGGCCTCCAGGCCTGGGTCGACGAGGTCGTCGCCCTCACGACCCCGGACGATGTCGTGTGGGTGACCGGCTCCGACCAGGAGTGGACGCGGCTCACCGACGGCCTCGTCGCCACCGGCACGTTCACTCGGCTGGACCCGGCGAAGAAGCCCAACAGCTTCTACGCACGCTCGACGCCGAACGACGTGGCTCGGGTCGAGGACCGTACCTTCATCTGTTCCCGGGAGGAGAAGGACGCCGGCCCCACGAACCACTGGATGGACCCGCAGGAGATGAAGGACCTCATGCGCGGTCTCTACGCCGGCTGCATGACCGGGCGCACGATGTACGTCATCCCCTTCGTCATGGGCCATCTCTCCTCGCCGCACCCGATGTTCGGGGTCGAGATCACCGACAGCGCCTACGTCGTCGTCTCCATGCGGGTCATGTCGCGCTGTGGCGTGAGCGTGCTGCGCCGGATGGAGGAGCTGCAGGCCGACTTCGTGCCTGCGCTGCACTCCGTCGGGGCCCCTCTGCGGCCGGGAGAGCCGGACGTGCCGTGGCCGTGCAACGACGAGAAGTACATCGTGCAGTTCCCCGAGGAGCGGATGATCTGGTCCTACGGCTCGGGCTACGGCGGGAACGCCCTCCTGGGCAAGAAGTGCTACGCCCTGCGGATCGCCAGCGTCATGGCCCGCGACGAGGGTTGGCTCGCCGAGCACATGCTCATCCTCAAGCTCACCTCGCCCCAGGAGCAGACCTACTTCGTCGCCGCCGCCTTCCCTAGTGCGTGCGGCAAGACCAACCTCGCCATGCTCTCGCCGACGATCCCGGGCTGGCGCGTCGAGACCCTCGGTGACGACATCGCGTGGATGCGCTTCGGCGACGACGGCCGGTTGTATGCCGTGAACCCGGAGTTCGGCTTCTTCGGCGTCGCCCCCGGCACCAACGAGCAGACCAACCCCAACGCGATGCGCACCATCGAGCAGGGCAGCTCGGTTTTCACCAACGTCGCCCTCACCGACGACGGCGACGTCTGGTGGGAGGGCCTGGAGAATGAGCCGGCCCACGCCACGTCGTGGACGGGCGAGGACTGGACCCCGGAGCGCGGTGCCGCCGGAGAGCTGAGCTCGCACGCCAACAGCCGCTACTGCACACCCATCCGCCAGTGCCCCATCCTCGCCCCCGAGTACGACGACCCCCACGGCGTGCCGATCTCGGCCATCTTCTTCGGCGGGCGCCGCCGCACGACCGTGCCGTTGGTCGCCGAGTCGCGCGACTGGGTGCACGGCGTCTTCATGGGCGCGACCCTGTCCTCGGAGACCACCGCGGCGGCCACCGGCGAGGTCGGCGTCGTGCGCCGCGACCCGATGGCCATGCTGCCGTTCATCGGCTACGACGCCGGTGACTACGTGCAGCACTGGGTCGACGTCGGCAAGAGCGCGGATGCTGCCCGGCTACCGAAGATCTTCTACGTCAACTGGTTCCGCCGCTCCCAGGACGGCGGGTTCCTGTGGCCGGGATTCGGCGAGAACGCCCGCGTGCTCAAGTGGGCCATCGAGCGCATCGAGGGGACGGCCGCCGCGGTCGAGACCCCCATCGGCCACGTGCCGACCCCGGAGTCGCTCGACACCGACGGCCTGGCGCTGAGGCCCGAGGAGCTGAAGGCGGCGCTCGCCGTGGACCCGGAGGAGTGGCGGGCCGAGGTCCCGCAGATCGAGGAGTGGTTCGACCGGCTCGGCGACACCCTCCCGACGCAGCTGCGGGTCGAGCTCGACGGGCTCAAGATGCGCCTCGGCCTGAGCTGACGCCCGCCAGGACACCACACGGCCCCCGACCTGAAGGTCGGGGGCCGCGTCGGTGATGTCAGACGATCAGATCGTGGTGACCTTCTCGGCCTGCGGGCCCTTGGGGCCCTGCGTGATCTCGAACTGGACGCGCTGGGCGTCGTCGAGGGAACGGTAGCCGTTGGTCTCGATGGCGGAGTAGTGGACGAACACGTCCGGACCGCCACCATCCTGCTCGATGAAGCCGAAGCCCTTCTCGGCGTTGAACCACTTCACGGTGCCTTGTGCCATGGGTGTCACTCTTTCTAGTTGGAGCTCGTCGGTCCGCGACTGCCGCGGACCTCGTGACTGCGATGACCCCAACGGGCGTCGGGAGAAAAGCCCACACCCAAAAAGAAGGCCCGCTGATGGCGGGCCGGTCTTCGTCGAACGAGGAACTGTCACTGCAACCGCGATAAGCCTAGCAGGGGTATG
>JBDSYO010000122.1:0-3847 GCA_039925625.1 Lapillicoccus sp.
CGTGGGCGTCGCCCTGGCCGTGGCCGTGCTCACCCAGACGGTGCGCGCCGTCGGCCTCGGCGGTCAGGTCGCGCTCGCCGTCGCGGCCGTGCTGGCCGTCGCCGGGTGGGTGGCCTGGGGCTGGCGCGCCGGGTGACCGGTCACTCGCCGCGCGTGCGGTCCAACCGTTCGGGAAGGGCCGCGTACCCCGCCGCCCGGTAGGTCGCGACGGCGGCCACGTTGGCGCTCGGGGTGCAGACCAGCGCGCTCGACGAGCCTAGGTCACGCAGCGCGGCGGCCGCGGCGAGGCAGATGGCCCGGCCGTAGCCGCGGCCGCGGTGCCCGGCGTGGACGCCCATCGGCTCGAGGAGTCCGGGCCGCCCGGGGCCGGCCGACCACACCGTGACCTCGGCGACCGGGACCCCGGCGTCGTCGCAGGCGAGCAGCGACCGGGCCGCACGGAAGGCCGGCTCCGCCGCCATCACTCCCCAGGCCTCGGGCGTGAGCCGCGGGCTGGCGAACGCGGAGCGGTGGACCGCGGTGTAACCGGCGACCTCCGTGGCCCCGGCCACACCCCCCACGCCAGCCACCCCTCCCGACCCGACCACCTGGATGCGCATCCCGGGTGCTTCCACCGGCCGCGCCAGGTCGCGGCGCAACGGCGTCCACGGCTCCCCGGGCGCCCAGCCGGCCTCGAGCAGCCGGTCGTGCAGCAGGGTGCCGGGCGGCGCCTCGACGGCGGCCTCCCCCTCGGCGAGCACACCCCGTTCCGGTGCCGCGAGGTCGGCGAGGACCTCGTCCGCCAGCGCCTCGTCCGTCCGGGCCGACGGCGCGACCGTCCACCGCACCAGCCGCCCGCCGTCGAGCAGCCCCACCGCGACCAGCTCACCCCCGCGGCTCCACGTCCGCAGCGCCGCGGCGGTCTGCGCCGCCCCCGCCCGCCCGAACCAGCCGAGGTCCCCCGGGTGCAGCTGGACCGACACCCCGTCGTCCTGCCAGGCGCCCAGCGCCGAGAGGACGCGGGGCAGCTCATCGACGGTCGGGGTCGCGAGCCGGACGGACACGGGCCCGAGTCCATCGCGCGGCGCCGTGGCCCGCAACCGGATTCCTCGCCCGAGCAGCAGACCCTTGGCGGTGCGGTCGGACATGTGTTCGAATGGGGGATGCGGTGGCAGGGACAGGCGCTCGGCGCCGAGGCCGAAGGGGCGCTGCCGGGGCTCGCCTCGGTGGAGGGCCTGGTGCGTACCGTGCGCAGGCCGGAGTTCGCAGGCATCACCTTCCATGAGGTGCTGGCCCGTTCGGCGCTGAACCAGGTGCCGGCCACCTCACAGGTGCCGTTCCGGTGGACCGTGAACCCCTACCGGGGCTGCACGCACGCCTGCGTCTACTGCTTCGCCCGCCAGACGCATACCTATCTCGACCTCGACCCCGGCGACGACTTCGACCGGCAGATCGTCGTCAAGACCAACGTCGGCGAGGTGCTGCGGCGCGAGCTGGCCCGCCCGTCCTGGGGCCGCGAGGGAGTCGCCCTCGGCACCAACACCGACCCGTACCAGCGGGCCGAGGGCCGATACCGGCTCATGCCCGCGGTGATCGCCGCCCTCGCCGACTCCGGCACGCCCTTCTCGGTGCTCACCAAGGGTCCGGTCGCCCGTCGCGACCTGCCGCTGATCGTCGCCGCCGCCCGTGACGTGCCGGTGGGGTTCGGGGTGTCGATCGCCATCGGCGACGAAGACCTGCACCACGCGGTGGAGCCGGGCACCGCGTCCCCCCGGGCCCGGCTCGACCTGGTCCGCGACATCGCCGACGCCGGCCTCCCGTGCCACGTGCTCGTCGCCCCCGTGCTGCCCTACCTGACCGACACCGACGAGGCCCTCGACGCCCTGCTGGGCCGGATCGCGGCTGCCGGCGCCGGCAGTGCCTCGGTCATGGCGCTGCACCTGCGTCCCGGGGCGCGGGAGTGGTTCCTCGCGATGGTCGAGCGCGACCACCCGAGCCTGCTACCGGCCTACCGCCGCCTGTATGCGCGGGGCAGCTACGCCCCCGCGGCCTACCGCGACGACCTGGCCCACCGGGTGGCTCCGCTGCTGGCCAGGCACGGGCTGACCCGGTCGCCGAACCGGGACGGCAGCGGCGTGTTCAGACCGGTCGGGACCGGCACCGAGGCGACCCCGGCGCCGGTCCCGACGCTGTTCTGACACCGGCCCGAGCGGGGCCGGCGGTGACGGTCAGCCCAGGTGCGGGCCCGCGACCTCTTCGCGCGCCGCGAGGTCGCTGTGCTTGACCGTGAGCAGGGTCAGCACGAGCAGGCCACCGACGAGGATCATCACGGCGCCCACGAGGAAGCCGCGGGTCGACCCGTCGGTCTGGGCGACGAGCTGCGCCTGCCTCATGGCCGCCTTGGCCTGGTCGGCGGTGATCGCGCCCGAGGCCGCCTGCGCCTGGATCGGGCCGGCCAGGGCGCCGATCCGGTCGGCGAAGGCGTGCGTGAAGACGGTGGTCAGGGCGGCGAGGCCGATGGCGCCGCCGATCTGCTGGGCCGTGTTGAGCGCCGCCGACCCGGCCCCTGAGTCCTCCTCGCGGACCCCCGCCACAGCGGTGAGGGTCAGGGGGACGAAGGTCAGGCCGAGACCGATGGCCAGCAGGACGATCCACGGGAGCAGGTTCGCGGCGTAGGTGCTGTCCACGGTGAGGTGGCTGAACCCCCACATGCCGACCGCCGCGACGATCGCGCCCGGACCGGAGATCCACCGCGGGTCGATGCGGCTGGCGAGCGTGGAGCCGAGGCCCGCCCCGATGACCATGGCGCCGGAGAACGGCAGGAACGCGAACCCGGCCTTGAGCGGGCCGTACCCGAGCACCTGCTGGATGTAGAGGCCGAGGAAGTAGAACATCGCGAACATCCCGGCGCCCACGAGGAGCATGACGAAGAGGCTGACGCCACGGGTGCGGTCGGCGAGGATGCGGATCGGCAGCAGGGCGTGGGCGCTGCGCCGCTCGATGAGCACGAAGGCGACGAGGAGGGCGACGCCGAGACCCAGCGAGGTGAGGGTCAGGGACGAGCCCCAGCCACCGGACGGGTCGGCCGCGTGCGTGAGCCCGTAGACGATGCCGACGAGGCCGGCCGTGCCGGTGACGGCGCCGGGGATGTCGAGGCGGCCCGCGGAGCGCTCGCTCTCGACGAGCACGCGCGGGGCCAGTGAGGCGACGAGCAGGCCGATCGGCACGTTGATGAAGAACGTCCAGCGCCAGTCCTGCTCGGTGAGGGCCCCACCGAGGATGAGGCCGACGGCCGCACCGACGCCCGACATCGCGGCATACACGCCCATGGCGCGGTTGCGCTCCTTGCCCGCGGGGAAGGTCGTCGTGATGAGCGCGAGGGCGGCGGGCGACGCGATGGCGGCGCCGGCACCCTGGGCGATCCTCGAGGCGATGAGCATGGCCTCGTTGACGGCCAGACCGCCGACGAGCGAGGCGGCGGCGAAGAGCAGGACGCCGGTCACGAACATGCGGCGGCGGCCGAGGAGGTCACCCAGGCGGCCGCCGAGCAGCAGCAGGCTGCCGAGGGCGAGGGCGTAGGCGTTGACGACCCACGAGAGGTTCGCGTTGCTGAACCCGAGGTCGGTCTGGATGTGGGGCAGCGCGATGTTGACGATGGTGCCGTCGAGCACGATCATCAGCTGCGCGCTACCGATCACGGCGAGCGCGAGCCCGAGACCGCGCGGACGCGGCCGGGCCTCACGTTCGGGTTTGGCTTCGGTGACGACGCCCTCGATGGGGGCGTCCGAGATCACGGACATGGTAGTGCCTTTCGTGCACAGGGGCGGGTTGACCGTCTCCGTCGACGGCAGGGGTATGCGTGGGGGGC
>JBDSYO010000123.1:0-2918 GCA_039925625.1 Lapillicoccus sp.
CCGAGACCAGCTCGAAGCGACCGCCTCGGAACACGTCGTTCACGGTGGGCAGCAGGACGGTGGAGATGCTCTCGGTGGTGAGGAACCGCGCCGCATACTGGCGGATCGCCTCGGTCACCTCTTCGACAGTGGCGCTCCCGACCATCCCCCCGAGGTAGCCGACGCCACCGAAGAGGGCGAGCACGAGCGGCGGCAGGGAGAGCAGCATGAAGAAGGCGGCCTCCGACGCGAGCCCGGTCACCCGGTAGCGCAGACACGCCCGGACGGTCTCCAGGACCAGCCGTGCGGCGGTCGTGGCGCCCTGGACCCTGCCCAGCTCGCGCCTCACCCGGGATCTCAGCCTCATTGCCGCCAACGGTAACGGCGCGACTAGCGTGCCGCCGGCACGGACACGGCCCCTCCGTCGACCACGAGGGACGGGGCTCGCTCCCACTGGCCCTCGACGCCCACCCCGACGAAGCCGAGCTGGTCGTTGACGTCGAGCATGGGGTGGTTCTCCTCCGCGTTCCAGGTGTAGACCGCCGGGACCCCCGGAGCCTGCTCCGTCAGGCGCAGGAGGTTAGCCGCCTTGACGAGCAGCCCCAGGCGATGACCTCGGTGCTCGGCGGTCACCAGGGTGTCCTCCTGGCGCGCTACCCGTCCGGCGGCTCGGGGCACGGTGAGGAAGGTATAGGCGACGAGCCGGCCCGAGGCGATGTGCTCGGCGGCCGCCGTGAGCAGGTAGCGGTCGTCGGACGCCATGAGGCGCTCCGTGGAGCGCACCCGTTCCGCGTCCCAGACCTCCTCGTCCACGGCGATGTCGCCGTGCGGGGCGTCGGTCGACATCCGGGAGGACATCCAGGCCATGTCGTCGAGCCGCTCTGGGGGCGTGAAGCCCGTCCAGGTCAGGACCCGGTATGCGGGCGAGGAGGCCCGCTGCGCCTCGGCCAGGCTGTGGGCGAGACGCTGGTGGTCGCCGCTGAGGTCCAACCGGCTCGTCCGTTCGACCTGCTGGAGGACGAAGCCCGCCGCGGTGGCGAAGCGGGCCCCGGGCGCGTCGACCGGCACGCCACCGTGTCCCGTACGTGCGCCGAGCAGGGGGCCGGGGCCCGACGGGGAGAGCGACCAGGCCCACAGCTTCGACCGGCCGTGCTCGGCGGTCACCGCCTCGATCCGTCGCAACAGAGCGGAGCCCACCCCGCGGCGCCGGTGGCTCGGCAGCACCCAGACGTTGACGTAGGCCCGGTCGGGTGACTCGGTGAGCGGCATCCCGATGTAGCCCCGCCCCACCGGCGTGCCGTCGACCTCGGCCAGGAGCCGGACCGTGTGCGTGTACGGCGTCGGCTGCCACTGCGCCAGCGCCTCGTCGTAGGTGGCGACGAGGTCCTCGCTGCCGATGGAGTGGGCGTCGACGGCGTTCATGATGTCGACCGTGGCCCGCAGGTCGGCGTCGTCCGCACTCGACGGGACCGCGACCTCACGGACCGACACGACCCCGGGCTGGGACATCCCAGGAGTGTCCCGCAGCCGCGCGCCTGGCGTCACGGGGTTTTCAGTGCTCGCCGGTGCTCCCGTCGGAGAGCTCGCGCACGATGTCGAGGTGGCCGGCGTGCCGGGCGTACTCCTGCACGAGGTGCAGCAGGATGCGCTCGAGGGGCGGCGGCGGTCCGCCGTCCCACCGGTCGCCCGGCGCCCCGCGGTCGCCGAGGTCGTGAGCGAGGACGACCTGACGGGTCTGCCGGCCGCCGGCGTCGAGCGCGGCCAGCAGCTCGGCCACGGACTCGTCGGGCGACGCGTACCAGCGGTCGTCACGGTCCTCACCCCACGGGTTGTTTAGGTCGACGCCCTCGAATCCCCAGACCATCCACCGGCGCTCGACGTTGACCACGTGCTTCAGGAGCTCCACGGCCGTCCACCCCGAAGGCACCCGGGACGTGCGCAGATCCGCCTCGCTGAGTCCCGTCAGCTTGTCGCGGATGACCGACCGGTAGAAGTCGAGGTACTCCAGAAGCACCTCGCGGCGGTCGTCTCGGGGGGTGGTGGGCTCGGGGAAGTCCATGGTTACCGGTACCTCGAGGCCTGCAGCTCGAAGAGCTCGGCGTAGCGACCGCCGACCGCGAGCAGCTCCTCGTGGGTTCCGTGCTCGACGACCCGACCGCCGTCCATCACGGCGATCCGGTCGGCGAGGCGGGCGGTCGACATCCGGTGCGACACGATGACCGTGACGCCACCGGTCTCGGCGGAGACCCGCGCAGCGGCCTCGGAGAACCGCTCGAAGATGGCGTGCTCCGCTTCGGGGTCGAGGGCCGAGGTGGGCTCGTCGAGCACCATGAGGAGCGGCTCCCGCCGCATGAACCCTCGCGCCAGTGCCAAGCGCTGCCACTGACCACCGGACAGCTCGGACCCGCCCCGGAACTGCGGGCCGAGCTGGGTGTCGAGACCGGCAGGCAGCTCGGCCACGACGACCGTCGCATGACCCTCCTCGACGGCCCGCTCGACCACCCCATGCTCGTGCATCCGCGTGACCGCACCGACCCCGACGTTCTCCCGCGCGAGGAACTGGTAGGCCGAGTGGTCCTGGAACGCCGCCGACATCCGCTCCCGCCAGCGCACCGGGTCGATGGTGCGCAGCGGCACACCGTCGACGAGCACCTCGCCGGACCCGGGGTCGTAGAGCCGGCTCAGAAGCTTCACCAGGGTGGACTTCCCGGCGCCGTTGTCGCCCACCAGCGCCACCACCGACCCCGCCGGGATCATCAGGTTGACACCGGCCAGCACCTCCTTGTCGGTCTCCGGGTAGCGGAAGCCGACGCTCCGCAGCTCGATCCCCTGCTCGAGGCGCTCGGGCACCGGCGCCGGGTCCTCGACCGTGAAGCGGTGGTCGGCGGCGTAACCCTCCAGCCACACGTAGCGATCTGTGACCCGCACCATCCGGGCCA
>JBDSYO010000124.1:0-7731 GCA_039925625.1 Lapillicoccus sp.
GTGACGAGGGCGGCCCCCGGATCGCCCACCAGGCCCTGCTCTACCCCGGCACCGACGCCACCCTCGGGCACCCGTCGGTCGACGAGCACGCCGATGCGCCCATGCTCACCCGCACCGACATCGTCGGCTACCTCGGTCACTACCTCACCGGGACGGGCCTCGACGTCAAGGACCCGATGGTCTCGCCGTTCTGGGCCGACGACCTGTCCGGGCTGCCGCCCGCCCTCGTGCAGACCGCCGACCTCGACCCGCTGCGCGACGAGGGCCAGGGGTATGCCGCGCGCCTCGCCGCGGCGGGGGTCCCGGTGCGAGCCACCAACTACGCGGGGGCTCCCCACGGCTTCATGAGCATCCCCGGGGTCGTCCCGGCGGCCGCTCAGGCCCGGTTCGAGCTGGCGACGGAGCTGCGCTCCCACCTGCACGTCTGAGTCGCCCAAGGTGGCGACCGCCGCCGGACCCTGAGCGCGTTCCTGCCGTTACAGTGGGCGCAGGATCCGCCGCCGCCCTCGGAAGGCCGCCCGTGAACGACGTCGTGGTGTTCTCCGGACACGCCCACCCGGCCCTCGCCGACCGCATCTGCGGCCACCTGGGAGTCCGGCGCTCTCCCGTCGACATCAAGCGGTTCAGCAACGACTGCCTGCAGGTGCAGCTGCTGGAGAACTGCCGCCAGCAGGACGTCTACATCATCCAGCCGTTGGTGCCGCCGACGCAGGAGCACCTGATGGAGCTGCTGCTGATGTGCGACGCGGCACGCGGCGCCTCGGCCCGGCAGATCACCGTCGTCATGCCCCACTACGCCTACGCGCGGTCCGACAAGAAGGACGCGTCGCGGATCTCGCTCGGTGGGCGGCTCGTCGCCGACATGCTCGTCACCGCCGGCGCCGACCGGGTGCTCACCATGGCCCTGCACGCGCCCCAGGTGCACGGCTTCTTCTCGGTCCCCGTCGACCACCTCACCGCCATCGGGATCCTCGCCGACCACTACCGGGGTCGCGACCTCAGCGACACCGTCGTCGTCTCCCCCGACCTCGGCAACGCCAAGACGGCCACCCTTTTCGCCCGGCTCCTGGGGCTGCCGGTCGCCGCGGGGAGCAAGCAGCGGCTGTCCGACGACCGGGTCGTCATCGACGCCATCGTGGGAGACGTCGCCGGCAAGCGCGCCATCGTGCTCGACGACGAGATCGCCACCGGGGGCTCGATCGTCGAGCTGCTCGACCGGCTCAAGGACGTCGGCTGCACCGAGGCGTCGGTGACGTGCACGCACGGGCTCTTCGCCGGGAAGGCGGTCGAGCGGCTGAGCACCCACCCGATGATCAGCGAGGTCGTCACGACCGACACCGTGCCCCGCCCCGAGGGCTGGCCGGAGCTGCAGGTGCGCTCGGTGGCGGGCCTGTTCGCGGAGGCCATCTCCCGCGTCCACCAAGGACGTTCGGTGTCCTCCCTCTTCGAAGGCGTCGACCCCACCCACGCCCCGCCGCAGCCGCGGCTCCCCTTCTGAACCGGGCCGGTATGCCGGTCTGGGCCGCCGCCGGCCTCGACGCCCTGCTCGTCCTCGTCTTCTCGGCCGTGGGCCGGGCGAGCCATGACGAGACCAGTCCGGTCCTGGGGGTGCTCGACACGGCGTGGCCGTTCCTCGTCGGCGCGGCGGTCGGATGGGCCGTGGTGCGGGCGCGGTCCCGGCGGTGGCCGCTGTCGGTCGGCCCCGGCATACCCGTCGTCGTCGGCGCCGTCGTCGTGGGGATGCTGCTGCGGGTGGTGACAGGCGCGGGCACCGCCTTCTCCTTCGTCGTCGTCGCCACCTTGGTGCTGGCCGCGCTCCTGCTCGGCTGGCGGGTCGTCGCACGGCTCGTCAACCGATGAGCGACGGGCCCGGTGCTACCTTCCCTGGCGTGCCGGACATGAGCACCGGGGCGTTCGAGGGGCGGGTCGCTGTCGTCACCGGCGGCGGCCGGGGTCTCGGGCTGGCCATGGCCGAGGCGCTGGCCCGGCGCGGCGCCGACGTCGCACTGCTCGACCTGCTCGCCGACGTCGAGGCGACCGCGGCGGCGCTGGCCGACCGCACCGGGCGGCGGGTCGCCGGGCAGCACGTCGACGTCACCGACGACGCCTCGGTGGCGGCCGGGCTCGACGCCGTCTCGGCCGAGCTCGGTGTCGCCAGCGTCCTCGTCAACGCCGCCGGCATCGCTCTGGACCGCCCGGCGCTCGAGACATCGACGGCCGACTGGCGCCGGCTCTTGGACGTCAACCTCACCGGGACGTTCGTCGTGTGCCGCGAGTTCGCCCGCCGTGCCGTCGACGCCGGAGTCGGTGCCAGCATCGTCAACGTCGCGTCGATGTCCGGCATTGTCGTCAACGTCCCGCAACAGCAGGCCGCCTACAACACCTCCAAGGCGGCGGTCTCGATGCTGACCAAGAGCCTCGCCGTCGAGTGGCTCCCGCTCGGAGTGCGGGTCAACGCCATCGCTCCGGGCTACTTCGCGTCGGACATGACCCGTGAGGTCGCGGCCCGTGAACCGGAGATGCGCGACGAGTGGCTGCGGCGGACACCGGCCGGTCGGATGGGCGAGCCGGAGGAGCTGGGCGAGCTCGTCGCCTACCTCGCGGGCGACGGCTCCCGCTACGTCGTCGGCGAGACCGTCGTCATCGACGGCGGCTACACGCTCCTCTGACGTCGAGGCTGTGGCGCTGGGGGTCCCTGCCGCGACCGGACTCAGATGGTGGCGGGTTCTGGGGCTTGCAGGCCCCGGAACCCGGCAGCACCTGAGTCCGGTCGGCGTCGGTCAGAGGTACTGGCCCGTGTTGGCGACGTTGTGGATCGAGCGGCCCGGCTCGGTGCCGTCCTTGCCGTTGATGAGCGTGCGGATGTAGACGATGCGCTCGCCCTTCTTGCCCGAGATGCGCGCCCAGTCGTCGGGGTTCGTCGTGTTGGGCAGGTCCTCGTTCTCCTTGAACTCGTCCACGCAGGACGCGAGCAGGTGGTCGACGCGGATGCCCTTCTGACCGATGGTGAGGAAGTCCTTGATCGCCATCTTCTTGGCCCGGTCGACGATGTTCTGGATCATCGCGCCGGAGTTGAAGTCCTTGAAGTAGAGAATCTCCTTGTCGCCGCCGGCGTAGGTCACCTCGAGGAAGCGGTTCTCGTCGATCTCGGAGTACATCCGCTCGACCGTCGCCTGGATCATCCCCTCGACCGTCGCCGCCCGGCTGCCGCCGTTCTCGGCGAGGTCGTGCTCGTGCAGCGGCAGGGTGTCGGTGAGGTACTTGGTGAAGATGTCGCGGGCGCTCTCGGCATCGGGACGCTCGATCTTGATCTTGACGTCGAGCCGGCCGGGCCGCAGGATCGCGGGGTCGATCATGTCCTCGCGGTTGGAGGCGCCGATGACGATGACGTTCTCCAGACGCTCCACGCCGTCGATCTCCGAGAGCAGCTGCGGCACGATCGTCGTCTCGACGTCACTGGACACCCCGGACCCGCGGGTGCGGAAGAGGGAGTCCATCTCGTCGAAGAAGACGACCACGGGCGTACCGTCCGACGCCTTCTCGCGGGCCCGCTGGAAGATCAACCGGATGTGGCGCTCGGTCTCGCCGACGTACTTGTTGAGCAGCTCCGGGCCCTTGATGTTGAGGAAGTAGCTCTTCTCCGTGGAATGGCCGGTGCGCTCGGCGACCTTCTTGGCCAGCGACGCCGCGACGGCCTTGGCGATGAGGGTCTTACCGCAGCCGGGGGGGCCGTAGAGGAGCACGCCCTTGGGCGGCCGCAGCTGGTGCTCGCGGAACAGCTCGGGGTGCAGGTACGGCAGCTCGACGGCGTCGCGGATCTGCTCGATCTGGCCCGACAGGCCGCCGATGTCCTCGTACGCGATGTCGGGGACCTCCTCCAGCACGAGGTCCTGCACCTCGGCCTTGGGGATCCGCTCGTAGACGAAGCCCGAGCGGGAGTCGAGCATGAGTGCGTCGCCGACGCGGACCAGCTGGCCCTCGAGCGACTCGGCCCGCCGGCAGACCCGCTCCTCGTCGGCGTGGGCCACGACGAGGATGCGGTCGTCGTCGAGGATCTCCTTGACCATGACGACCTCGCCGACCCGCTCGTACCCGCAGGTCGCCACGACGTTGAGCGCCTCGTTGAGCATGACCTCGCGGCCCGCGCTCAGGGTGCTCGGGTCGACGGCGGGGCTCACGGCGACCCGCATCTTGCGGCCCGAGGTGAGGATGTCGACGGTGGCATCGTCGTAGGACTCGATGATGAGGCCGTAGGCGCTGGGCGGCTGAGCCAGCCGGTCGACCTCGGACTTGAGGGTGACGATCTGCTCGCGCGCCTCCTTGAGGGTGCGCACGAGGCGTTCGTTCTGGGTCGAGAGGGTGGCGAGCGAGGTCTGCAGCTGGAGGACGCGGTTCTCCAGCTCGCGGGCCCGGCCCGGAGTGTGCCGCAGCTGCTCCCGCAGGTCGCGGACCTCGTCGCTGAGCAGGTCGCGCTGACGGGACAGCTCGTTGGCCGATGCGGGGTCGTGCTGGTCGGGTCGGGCGCGCACGTCGTCGGGCTCGCGGGGGGTGAAGTCGGGCATGGGACACCTCCTGGCGGCTCGCAGGGTCACTGGTGATGCGACCCTAACCCGCGACCCCGGTCACTCCTCGGAGGTTTCGGTCACAGTCCGGCGTACGCGCCTGATCCGTTTCTCGGATGGTGGACGTTCGCCGAGGTCCTCGGGCGTCCAGGTCTCTGCCTCCCCGCCCACTGAACCGCCCTCAGAGGGCTCGAGCCCCTCGTCGCCCCCCGCGCCGGCGCCCGGTGCGCCCGGCGTGTCGCGGTTGCCCTTCGCCGGGCGCCGGGTGCGCTGGGGCGGCTGGACGCCGGGGGCCAGCCGGCGCGTGGTGATGAGGAACCCGGTATGCCCGTGCATCCGGTGCTCGGGGCGCACCGCCAGCCCTTCGAGGTGCCAGCCCCGCACCAGGGACTCCCAGGCGCTCGGCTCGGTATAGCCGCCGTGGTCGCGCATCGCCTCGGCGACCCGGGACAGCTGGGTGGTCGTCGCGACGTAGCAGATGAGCAGCCCTCCGGGGATGAGGGCGTCGCCCACCACGTCGAGACACTCCCAGGGCGCGAGCATGTCGAGGACCACACGGTCGACGGTGGCGGACTCGACCCCCGTCGGCAAGGACTCGACGAGGTCGCCGACGACGACGCGCCACGCGGGGTGGTCATGACCGAAGAACGCCCGCGCGTTGCCGCGCGCGATGTCGGCGAAGTCCGCCCGGCGCTCGAACGAGACGAGCTCCCCCTGCGTGCCGATCGCGCGCAGCAGCGACATGCTGAGAGCCCCCGACCCGACGCCGGCCTCGACGACCCGCGCGCCCGGGAAGATGTCGGCCATCATGACGATCTGGCCGGAGTCCTTGGGATAGACCACGGCGGCCCCCCGCGGCATCGACATGACGTAGTCGGCGAGCAGCGGGCGCAGCGCGAGGTACTGCACGCCCGACGAGTTCACGGCCACCGAGCCGTCCGGCTCACCGATGACGTCGTCGTGAGCGAGCCGACCGTGGTGGGTGTGGAACTCCCGGCCCCGTTCGAGGGTGATGGTGTGCAGCCGGCCCTTGGGATCGGTCAGCTGCACCCGGTCGCCCACAGCGAAGGCCCCTCGATGGGGAAGGGGCACGCCGGCCGACCGGGGATCCGCAGGAATCGGTGCCGGCTCGCTGGGGTCGGCCGCGGGCTCGACGCCGTCCTGTGAGGTCACGGCGGCTGAGTCTACGGTCGGGCGCGCGCCGCCCGACGAACGCGAGCGGCGACCACGTCGTAGCGGCTCTGCACCGTGGGCCCGGCTCGGTAGAAGCGCCGGCGCAGCGACCCCTCCACCTCGACGACGTCGCCCTCCGCCAGGCGCAGACCGGCCCGCCGGGTGACCGACGTCCAGCACGACACGTCGATCGTGTCGACGGTCGGTCGGGGCGCGCTCCGTTGCGGCAGGTCGTCGGTAGCCAGGTTCGCCGCCTTGGCCACCCTCGCCGCCGACCGCGAGGGAGGCGGCTCGAGCGGCCGGCGCACGACGACCCGCAACAGCACCACCTCGTCGCCGCTCGGCATGCACCGCGTCTCCGGCGCCCCGCTCACGCGCCCCACCAGGCGTACCTCGTTGACGCCCACCACGTCACCGGCGTCCCTGTCGTCCTCCACCGTCGCCCCACGTCGTGCCGCCATGCCCCGCTCCCCTTCCACCGTCCACCCGTCCAGCGCGCTCCCGCTGCTCCCAGGGCTGAGCCAACGCGACCGCGACCGGGTGCGCCAGCGCTCGGACCGGGCCTGTGGACGGCGGGACGCAACGACCGAGGGGTGTGGACGACGGGGCATCCGTTCGTGCGGCCCGGGTACGGAATTCGATGCGGTTCAGAGCACGACCCGGGGAGGGGGGCCAGCCGGGGAGGGGGCCAGCCGGGGAGGGGGTCAGCCGGTGAAGGCTGCGTTGAGGTCGGTGAGGGTGACCGTGCCCAGGACCTCGCCCTGCGGGGTCACCGCCACCATGGTGGGCGGCACGCTGCCACGGCCCACGACGGACGCGACGACCCCGGAGACGTCGACGTCGCGGGAGGGCACCTCGACGACCCACCCGTCGGGCTGGCGGCCCACGACCGCCTCCACCGGCACCTGGTGCCAGCGCGCCGGGTCGACGGCCCGTGCGGCCTCGACATCGACGAGGCCCATCGGCCGGTGGTCCGGACCGATGGCGACGACGAGGGGGCGCACGCCACCGGTGCCCGCTCCCCCGGGCCACCGACCGGCCGCCCCGTCGTCCCGGCCTCCGGCCGAGGTCCCGTCGACCGTCGTCAGCACGGCCAGGACGGACGCGAGCGGGTCTCGGGTCGAGACCACCAGCGCCGGCCGCAGCACGGACGTTAAGGGGACCCGGGCGATGGCGCGCCGCGCCGTGCCGGACTTGATGGCGTTGGAGGCTCCCGCCCACAGGAACGCCCCGATGAGCCCGCACCAGATGATGGTGAACAGCGAAGGGGGGTCGCCCATCAGCAGCGGCCGTCCGACGAGCCAGAGGACGACCAGCACGGTGAGGACGCGGCCCAGCCACCCCGCCACGATGAGGCCCTTGTTGCGGTCGCCCGTCACCCGCCAGACCAGCGCGTCGACGAGGAACCCGCCGTCGAGGGGCAGCCCCGGCAGCAGGTTGAACACCCCGACGAAGAGGTTGGTGACCATGACCGCACCCAGCAGCAGCCCCGCGACGCCGTCGGGCGACACGAGGGTGACCAGGGCGTACCCGACGCCGGCGATGGCCAGGTTGGCGAGCGGACCCGACACCGCGATGGCGGCGCTGGCCCCCGGGCGCGAGGTCGACGTGTCGTAGACGGTGTGGCCTCCCCACAGGTCGGCCACCACGCGGTCGACCTCGTAGCGGAAGCGGCGCGCGACCAGCGCGTGGGCCGCTTCGTGGGCCAGCACCGAGAAGAGGAGGAGGACCGCGTAGGCGACGGCGACGGCATACCCGAAGGCCCCGCCACTGGCTCCGGTGCTCTGGCGCACCTGCGGGCCGAACGTCACGACGATGACCAGCGCGATGATCGGCCAGCTGCGACCCAGGTAGACCGGGATGCCGTAGAGGGAGCCGAGACGCCAGCCGTAGCTCGTCCCGCGCGTGGGCGAGCCGGGTCCGGCGGTCATGCTGCGACACTACGTCATCCGATGGCGGCACCTCCGTGCTCCGGCTGTGCGGGGGTTGTCATACT
>JBDSYO010000125.1:0-15209 GCA_039925625.1 Lapillicoccus sp.
GGTGCGGGCGAGTCGGTGCGGGTGGGCGGTGCGGTCCGAGCGACGCTACCGGTCCGGGCGCGCGTCCGCCTCCATTACACGCGCACGCCGCCCCGCGTCGCACCTTCGTGGAGGTCGGTCCGCTCTCGGCGGAGAGTCCCGGCACCCCTCCGAGAGTCGTCGCGCTGGCCGTGTCGCCGGTCATGTCGCCGGTCATGTCGTCGACGGGCCGACGGTGGCCCACGCATACCTCGTCACATACCCGGGATACCGACGGTGTCGTCCCGACGACCGATCCGGGTATCCCAGCGGGTATGCCACCGGCCGGCACCCGTGGTGGGCGCCGGCCGGTGGCTGGGACCTGTGGGACCGATTGACCCCGGACGCGATCAGTTCGTGAGCGAGCCCTTGCGGGACAGGAGGACCTCGTCGATGAGGCCGTACTCCTTGGCCTCTGAGGCAGACATGATCTTGTCGCGCTCGATGTCCTCGTTGATCTGCTCGGCCGTGCGGCCGGTGTGACCGGCGAGGGTCTCCTCCAGCCAGGTGCGCATCCGCAGCACCTCGTTGGCCTGGATCTCGATGTCGGACGCCTGGCCGTAGTCCCCGCCACCGAGCGCCGGCTGGTGGATGAGGATCCGGGCGTTCGGCAGGGCGTACCGCTTGCCCTTGGCCCCGGCCGCCATGAGCACGGCCGCCGCGGAGGCGGCCTGCCCGACGACGAACGTCTGGATGTCGGGCCGGATGTACTGCATCGTGTCGTAGATCGCGGTCATCGCCGTGAACGAGCCACCGGGGCTGTTGATGTACATGAGGATGTCGCGGTCGGGGTCCTGGGACTCCAGCACGATGAGCTGGGCGATGATGTCGTCGGCCGACGCGTCGTCGACCTGCACGCCGAGGAAGATGATGCGGTCCTCGAACATCTTCGTGTAGGGGTCGAGGCGCTTCATCCCGTAGGACGTCCGCTCCTCGAACTGAGGCAGGATGTAACGGCCCTGGGGGCTGTAGTTGATGCCGCTCACTTGTCGTCTCCGTCCGTGGTGGCGTCACCGGTGAGCGGGGCGTCGCCAGGGTCCTTGCCGCGCTCGGCCTCCGACGCCCGGGTCGTGACCTGGTCGACGAACCCGTAGACCTTGGCCTCCTCGGCCGTGAACCAGCGGTCCCGGTCGGAGTCGCGCTCGATCTGCGCGAGCGGCTGTCCCGTGTGCTCAGCGATGAGCTCGGCCATCTGCTTCTTGATGTGGAGCATCTGCTCGGCCTGGATCTTGATGTCCGAGGCCGTGCCGCCGATGCCGCCCGAGGGCTGGTGCATCATGACCCGCGCGTGCGGGGTGGCGTAGCGCTTGCCGGGGGTGCCCGCGCTGAGCAGGAACTGCCCCATCGAGGCGGCCATCCCCATGGCCACGGTGGCCACGTCGTTGGGCACCCACTGCATGGTGTCGAAGATGGCCATGCCAGCCGTCACCGAGCCACCGGGGCTGTTGATGTAGAGCCAGATGTCCTTGGTGGGGTCCTCGGCGGCGAGCAGCAGCATCTGCGCGCAGATGGCGTTGGCGTTGTCGTCGCGGACCTCGGAACCGAGGAAGATGATCCGCTCCTTCAGGAGGCGGTTGAAGATGTGGTCGTCGAGGCCGCCGGTCATGCCTTCGCCGGCAGCGACGATCTCCGTACCGCTCGAGGCGGCTTTCACGTTCGTGCGGGCCACGCTGGCCTCCATCATCGGGTCTGGTGCGCGGGTCGGTTCGTCCTCGCACTGACCCTAACGTCCGCACCCGACGCGAGAATCCCGCTGCCAGCGGTGTTCGCCCTGAGCGCACTCGGCTCAGGTATGCGTGGAGCCGACGACGGCTCCCGAGGGGCTCACGACGCGCGCGGCACCGCGGAGATCTGCCAGGGAGAGACCGGCGGGACCCAGCGTCGTGCGGCCGCGTTGGTCACCGGCGGATGGGCCTCGAACGTGCCGACGAGGTCGAGGGTGAGGCCCATCGGTGCCGACCCGGACCCGGGGCCGGCCATGACGGTGAGATCGCGGCCGGCGCCCACCTCGGACTGCAGGGCGACGGACGTGCGGCCCGCCGCCACCGGCGCATCGCCCGCGGCCGGGATGACGGCGTCCGGAGAGCGGACGGTGACCGTGGAGGCCGCTGCCGTCGTGATGCTGAGGACCCCGGCCAGCGCGAAGGTGCTGTCGTCGGCGACGGCGTCGGCGAGCGTGGTCCGGCCACCCACCCCCGGCGTCAGCGCCGAGACGCCGCCCAGGCCGGTGGCGGTGTCGAGGACCCGGGTCTGGGGCAGGGCCCGGAACCGCAGGTTGGGGCCGATCCCGCCGTCGTCGTAGAAGCCCACCAGGTCGAGGGCGTACCCGGCGGGCGCGGCGCTCGTGTTGGTCACGGCGATACCGAGGCGACCCGAGGAGTCGACCTCGGCCGGCACGAGGGCGAGGTTGCCGGCCCGGGCACCCGCGGCGAAGGAGACCGTCGCCGGCAGGACCGCGTCGGGGTCGCCAGGAGCAGAGACAGCCGAGGGGGGCGAGGGGGCTGAGGGGGACGAGACACTGAGCGACCCGGGCGCGGTCGTGTCCTTGCTCGTCACGTGGACGAGCAGCGCCGTCGTATGCGCGGTCGCGGGGCCACCGAGGTCGACCGCGAGCAGGACGCGGCCACCCGGCGGGATCGCGGTGTCGGCTGCCGACTCGTAGAGGGGCGTGACCTCGACCGGCTGGTAGCCGCCGGACAGTCCGTAGCCGGCGACCACCGTGTCGTCGGCGGCATAGAAGCCCAGGACGTCTGCGGTCACCGTGGCCGGGCCACCGACCGCCGAGACGTCGAACCCGGACGTCGTCGCCAGCGGCACCGTCACCAGGGTGGACGAGGTGGTGCCGGCGGGGACCGCGAGGAGCGGCGCGGGCGACACCCCTCCCGCCGCGGTGAGGCCCAGCCGCGCGTCGGACGCGCCGGCGGTGGCCACGACGTTGACCATGAGCGCCGACACCCCGGACGAGGGCAGTCCCGAACGACCGGCGGTGGCGACCGTGGCGGGCGACCCGGGCGACACGGCATACCCGCCCGTGGGAGAGCCGAGCACGCGCACGGGGGCGGTCGGGTAGAAGGTACCGGCGGCCGGCATCGCGCTCGGGGTCGCCGCGGGGCCGGGTCTCGGGTCGGCGGTGGCAGCCCCCGCCGGGAGGGCCCCGGACAGCCCGAGTGACGTCGCGGCGAGCAGCGCCACGACGAGCATCAGAGCCCGGGGGCGAGGGAGCATCGTCGGCCTTCGGATCCACCCGCCGCCGAGGCGACGGGCCGGACGTGCGGAAACGTCCATCCTAGGCCGGGCCTACGACAGCGCGGGCCGCGTTGTCCCCAGCCTGGGGCCGGGGCTCAACGCCCCGGCCCGGCGGACCGGGTCTAGGAGGTCGGGGCCTTCTCGGCCTCGTCGTCGATCTCCACGAGTTCGTCGGCGTCGTCGGCGTCATCGACGTCCTCGGCGAGATCCTGAAGATCCTCCAGGTCCTCGGCACCGGGAGCGACGATCGCGTCGAGGTCGACGCTCGCGCCCGTGGTGTCGACGACCGACGCCTGCTCGAGCACGTGCGCCAGCGCCTTGCGCCGCGCGACCTCGGCGACCATGGCCGGCACCTGGCCCTGCTTGTCGATCGCCTGGGCGAACTCGTTGGGGTCCATGCCGTACTGCTGTGCCGACATGACGATGTACTCGATGAGCTCGGGCTGCTCGACCGTGATCTCCTCCTTCTCGACGATGGCGTCGAGAAGGAGCTGGGTCTTCAGGGCCTTGCGGGTGCTCTCGGAGACCTCGGCACGGTGCTCGTCGTCCTCGAGGCGGCTCTCGCCCTCGAGGTGCGAGTGGACCTCGGCCTCGACGATGCCGTCGGGCACGGGCACGTCCACGCTCTCCAGCAGCTGCTCGAGGATGCGGTCGCGGGCCTGGACGCCCTGCTCGAAGCGCTTCGCCTGCTCGGCCTGCTTGACGACGTCGGCGCGCAGCTCGGCGAGAGTGTCGAACTCCGAGGCCAGCTGGGCGAAGTCGTCGTCGAGCTCGGGCAGCTCGCGCTCCTTGACCGACTGCACGGTGACGACGCAGTCGGCGTCGCGGCCCTCGTGGTCGCCACCGGCCAGCGGCGCGCTGAACGACCTGGTCTCCCCCGCCGTCATGCCGACCAGGGCCTCGTCGATGCCGTCGAGCATGTTCTTGCTGCCGACCTCGTAGGAGACCCCGGTGACGGTGTCGATCTCCTCGTCGTCGATCGTGGCGGTGAGGTCGATGGAGACGAAGTCCCCGTCCTGGGCGGGCCGGTCGACGCTCTTGAGCGTGCCGAACCGCTCGCGCAGCGTCGTGATCCGCTCGTCGACATCCTCGTCGCTCGCCGCGACCGCGTCGACCTCGACGGTGATGCCCTGGTAGTCGGGGAGGGTGATCTCGGGGCGGATGTCCACCTCGGCGGTGAACTTCAGCTCCTGGCCCTCCTCCGCCGGCACCTCGGTGACGTCGACGTCGGGCTGTCCGAGCGGGCGCACACCGTTCTCGTCGACGGCCTGGCCGTAGAACTTCGGCAGGGCCTCGTTGACCGCCTCCTGCAGCACGGCGCCGCGGCCGACCCGCTGGTCGATGATGCGCGCCGGCACCTTGCCCTTGCGGAAGCCCGGCACCGTGATCTGCTGGCCGATGGTCTTGTATGCCGCGTCGAGGCTCGGCTTGAGCTCCTCGTAGGGCACCTCGACGGTCATCTTGACCCGGGTGGGGTTGAGGGTCTCGAGGGCGCTCTTCACTGCACAGTCTCCGTGGGGGTCGACGCTGATGGGCACTGGTGGGCCGGACATGGGCCCGATGGGCGGCCAGGCAGCACCGACGGGGTGGGCCCGCCGGCACGCGGCCGCACCAAGGATCCATGGTAGCCGCTGGACCGGCCCCGCTGAATCCGTGCGGCCGGGGGGACCGGGGCCGGGAGGCAGTTCTCGATACGGTGGGGCGGTGGCCCGGACCGAGAAGACCGCCGTGATGCAGACCCTCCGGATGCTCGTGGGCGCGGTGGTCGCCGCGCTGTTCCTCATGGCGGTCGCGCTGTCCGTCGTCCTGGGCTTCGGGGCACCAGAGCTGTGGTCCGTGGTGCTGCTCCTGGTCCTCGGCGGGGTGGTGCACCTCGCGCTCGACCGCATCGGCTACGGGCTGGCGCCCATCTCCCCCACGCTGCCGGCCGACGAGGCCCGCAGCGCCGCAGTGCGGGCGTTCCAGAGCTCCCTCATGCGCCGCCTGGCGCTGGCCGAGTCGGTGGCCATCATCGGGCTGGTCCTGGCCTTCGTCGGCGGCCGCACGGTGCTCGTCTACGACCTGGGCGCGGCGGTCAGTGTGCTCCTGCTCGGGCTGCACGTCTGGCCGTCGATGCGCACTGTCGACCGGGTCGTCGAGCAGCTGGAGCGCGACGGCGCCCACACCGGGCTGCGTGAGCTGCTCGGTCTCGGCGGTACGTCGGGGTAACAGGATTCGAACCTGCGGCCTTCCGCTCCCAAAGCGGACGCGCTACCAAGCTGCGCCATACCCCGCGGCACACGACGACGGATTGGGCGTCGCGTGAGTGCGGGCATTAGGCTAACGCCCCGGACCGCAGGGGTTTTACCTCCGCGGAAGCCGCTCGCGGGCGTAGCTCAATGGTAGAGCCCCAGTCTTCCAAACTGACTACGCGAGTTCGATTCTCGTCGCCCGCTCCATCAGCCCCCCTCCGGAGGCGGCCCCTGCTGGTCGAGCCGCCGGTCGAGCCGTCGGTCGAGCCGCAGCTCGACGATGCTCCGGCCGGCGAGGATCCCCTTGTGCTCGAAGCCGTCCATCGGCCGCCACCACGGCCGTTCGCCGTCCCGCACGACGAACGCCCCCTGCGCCGTGACCTCCGACCGCACGTGCGCCGCATACGCCGGCTGGTCGGTGGCGACCAGGACGTACCCGTCGTGGGTGAGGCGGCTCGCGAGCAGCGACAGCGTCGCGGCGCCGACGAACCGGCGCTTGGCGTGCCGGTTCTTCGGCCAGGGGTCCGGGAAGAACAGGTGCACGGCAGCGACCTGCCCGGGGGCGACGCGCGTGGTGAGGAGCTCGACGGCGTCGCCCCTGACCACCCTCAGGTTGGGCACGCCGGCGGCGTCGGCGGCCGCGAGCATCCGGGCGAGGCCCGGGGTATGCACGTCGACGGCGAGCACGTCATGCTCCCGGTGCTCGCGGGCGTACGCAATGGCCGCCGCTCCGTGCCCGCTGCCCACCTCGAGCACCAGAGGAGCGACTCGCCCGAAGGCCGGAGCGGCGTCCACCGGCCCGGCGGGAAGGAACCGGGTGGACCCGAACCGGTCGAGCCGGTCGAGGGTCAGCGGCGACAGGCGACCGCGCCGCCCCGAGTAGGTGCGCACCCGCCGCGGCCGACCCTGGTCGAAGGGATCGGCGGTGTCGAGGGGGTCGTGGGGTTCGGCGGCGCTGCTCACGTGCCTACGATGGCAAAGACGGTGCCGACACGGCGACCGCACCACCAAGCGAGAGGGATGCGATGAGCGCGTTCGACGACATCAAGAACAAGGCCAAGGAGCTGCTCGACGGCCACGGCGACAAGGTCGACCAGGGCATCGACAAGGCCGGGGACCTCGCCGACGAGCGCACCGGCGGCCAGCACGGCGCCCAGATCGAGCAGGGCGAGCAGAAGGTGCGCGACGGCCTGGACTCGCTCGACGGTCAGAACGACGACCTGCGCTGACACCAGCAGCGACGCGAGAGGCCCGGGTGGACGCCCGGGCCTCTTCGCGTGCGCCCGCGACTACCGCTCAGTCGCGCCAGATCATGACGACGGCCCGGTCGTCGGTCTCCCCCGCGCGCGCCGAGGCGCACAGCCGCTTGGCCCCGCCCGCGAAACCGCCGCGCACGAGGCGTTCCGCCGCACCGAGCATCCGGTCGACCCCCACGACCAGGTCCCGAGCGCGGGACTCCACCACCCCGTCGGTGTAGAGGACGAGGGCGTCGCCCCGCCCCAGCCGACGTCGGGAGCGCACGTACTGAGCGCCCTCGATCACCCCCAGCAGGGGACCGGCCGCCTCGCCGAGGACCTCCCACCGGCCGGAGCCGTTGGTGAACTGCACGGCCGGCGGGTGGCCCGCGCTGCCGATCGAGTAGTCGCCCGTCGCGAGGTCGATGGAGATATGGACGGCGGTCGCGAAGCCCTCGTCCCAGTTCTGCCGCAACAGATAGTTGTTCGCGGCCGGCAGGAACCGGTCGGGGGTCTGCTCGCCCAGTAGTCCGCCCAGGGCTCCGGACAGCAGCAGAGACCGGGTCCCGGCCTGGACGCCCTTCCCGGAGACGTCGACGAGGACGACCTCGAGCCAGCCGCCGTCCTGCGACCGGGTGGCGACGACGAAGTCGCCGGAGAAGGACTGGCCGTATGCGGACTCGACCGCCGTCTCGGCGTGCCACCCGCCGGGCAGCGTGGGCAGCTCGCCGAACGCGCGGAGCCGGTCCCGGAGGTCCACGAACATCGACTCGCCCCGGCTGCCCTGGACGCCCAGCCGGGCCCGCGAGCGTGCCGCCGTCGACATCAGCACGATGAGGACGCCGAGGCCTGCGAGCGAGAGGATCTGGGTGACGGTGAAGTGCCGGTCGACACTGCAGACGACCATCTCGACCAGGTAGCTGGCGTTGACGGCGAGGAGGGGGCCGGGGGTGAGGTAGAGGCCCGCGACCACGGCGAACGGGGCGTACAGCGAGAAGGGGATGGTCTCCCACTCCAGGCTGACGAGGAAGAGGCCGACTCCCAACGCAGCCAACAGGATCGCCCGGACAGTCACGGCCGAGCGTGACGACCGGTCGCTGTCCAGCAGGGCAGCCGGGAGCCAACGCGACGGCCGGCGGCGCGGTGACGTGCTGGGTGGCCAGGTCATGACTCGGCCAAACCTAGGGGCTGGCGCTCGCGCCGCGAGGGGTTTGCGCCGCATACGCCGCGGGGTGGCCGCAGCCAGAGCCGCGTGGTCTCCCGCTCACTCGGGCGGCAGGATGCCGTCCCGCTCGAACGCCGTCACCATGGCCAGGCGTCGGACGTGTCGCTCGCCCTGAGAGAAGGGTGTGGCCAGGAAGGTCTCGACGATCCGCTGCGCGGTCTCCACGTCGGTGAACCGGCCACCGATGGACACGACCTGGGCGTCGTTGTGCTCGCGCGCCAGCTCCGCGAGCTCCGGGGTGTAGCAGAGCGCCGCACGGATGCCGGGCACCTTGTTGGCTGCCATCTGCTCGCCGTTGCCCGAGCCGCCGAGCACGATGCCGAGGGAGCCCGGGTCGTCGGCCACCGCCTGGGCGGCCCGCAGCACCCCCACCGGGTAGTCGTCGTCGGGGTTGTAGGCGAAGGGCCCGTGGTCGATGACGTCGTGGCCGGCCGACCGCAGGTGATCGAGGAGGGCCTGGTGCAGCTCGTAGGCGGCATGGTCGCCGCCGATGTGGACGCGCATGGGTCCCCTCTCCGGGTCGGCCCGCCGGGTGCCCGGTCAGCCGGTGGTCATCGTCAGTCGAAGATAGGGCCTTGGGTGCGGCTGCGCTTGATCTCGTAGAAGCCCGGGGTCCGCGCCACGAGGAGGGTCCCGTCCCAGAGCCGGCCGGCGGCCTCACCCTTGGGAGCGGGCGTCACGACGGGCCCGAAGAACGCGGTGTCCCCGACGGCGATGACGGGCGTGCCGACGTCGGTGCCCACCAGGCTGATCCCGGACCTGTGGCTGCGGCGCAGCTCGGCGTCCCACTTCTTCTGCGTGGCCGCCTTGGCCAGCTCGGCGGGGAGGCCGACCTCCGCCAGCGACTCCTCGATGACGGCGCTGACGTCCTTCATCTTCCCGGGGTGGATCCGGGTGCCCATGGCGTCGTAGAGGGGCTTGACGACGGCGTCGCCGTGCTCGGCACGGGCCGCGATGATGACCCGGACCGGTCCCCAGGCGCGGTCCATGAGGTCGCGGTAGGCCGGGGTCAGCTCCTGCTTCTCGTTGAGGACGGCCAGGCTCATCACCTGCCAGCTCACCTCGACGTCACGCACCTTCTCGACCTCGAGGAGCCACCGCGACGTCATCCACGCCCACGGGCACATGGGGTCGAACCACATCCGGACGGCGTCCTTCTTCGTGGCGGCCTTACTGGTGCGCTTCGTGGCGGCTTTGGCGGCAGGGGGAGTCATAGCCGCATCCTCGCACCCGCAGATCCGCGTGCGAGGATGGGCGGCGCTGTCGCCGGGGCGAACCACGACTGAGATCCCGCTGACACCGGCTGACACCCGCTAGAACCCACTGACACCACAGGAGCTGATCCGTGCCCGGCCAGAACCTCACCCGCGAGGAGGCGGCCACCCGCGCCGACCTGCTCGCGGTGTCCTCGTACGACGTCGTCCTCGACCTGGCGAGCGGCCCGGCGACCTTCCCGACGAGGAGCACCGTCCGCTTCGCGGCCACCGAGGGCGCCGACACGTTCATCGACTTCGTCGGCGCGTCCGTCGAGTCCGTGGTCCTCAACGGCACGCCGCTCGACCCGGCGACCCAGTGGGCCGACTCGCGGATCGCCCTGCCGGGTCTGGCCGCCGACAACGAGCTGACCATCGAGGCCACGGGCCTCTACACGAACACCGGCGAGGGTATGCATCGCTTCGTCGACCCGGTGGACGGCGAGGTCTACCTCTACTCGCAGTTCGAGGTGCCCGACAGCCGCCGCGTGTTCCCCGTCTTCGAGCAGCCCGACCTCAAGGCGACGTTCGCCTTCACCGTCACGACGCCCGCCGGATGGACCGTGCGCTCGGTGTCGCCGACCCCAGAGCCCGTCCCTGCCGGAGAGCGCGACGGACGGCCCGTGGTCACCTGGACGTTCGCCCCGACGCCGCGCCTGTCCTCCTACGTCACCGCCGTCGTGTCCGGGCCCTATGTGGGCGTCACCGACGTCGTGCAGAGCCGCAAGGGGCCGGTCGAGCTCGGCCTCTGGGCCCGGCGGTCCCTCATGGAGTACCTCGACGCCGACAACCTCTTCGACGTCACCAAGAAGGGGTTCGAGTTCTTCGAGCGCGAGTTCGACTCGGAGTACCCCTTCGCCAAGTACGACCAGGTCTTCGCGCCGGAGTACAACGCCGGGGCGATGGAGAACGCCGGGTGCGTGACCATCAGCGAGCTCTACATCTTCCGCGGCAAGGTCAACGACCCGATGGTCGAGCGCCGCGCACTGACGGTGCTGCACGAGCTGGCCCACATGTGGTTCGGCGACCTCGTGACGATGCAGTGGTGGGACGACCTCTGGCTGAACGAGTCCTTCGCCGAGTGGGCGTCCACGCTCGCGCAGGCGGAGGCGACCCACTGGACCGGCGCGTGGACGACGTTCCACAGCCACGAGAAGACCTGGGCCTACCAGCAGGACCAGCTCCCCTCGACCCACCCGGTCTACGCCGACATCCGCGATCTCGACGACGTGCTCGTCAACTTCGACGGCATCACCTACGCCAAGGGCGGGTCGATCCTCAAGCAGCTCGTCGCCTACGTCGGCCGTGAGCCCACGCTCAAGGCGCTCCAGGCGTACTTCCGCCAGCACGCCTGGGGCAACGCCCGGTTCGCCGACCTGCTCGCCGAGCTCGAGCGCGCGTCCGGCCGCGACCTCGGCCGCTGGTCGGAGCTGTGGCTGAAGACCGCGGGCGTCAACACGCTGCGGGTGGAGGTCGAGACCGACGACGCGGGGGTCATCACCTCCGCCAGCGTCGTACAGACCGCGACGCCGGAGTACCCGACGCTGCGTCCGCACCGCATCGCCGTCGGCCGCTACGACCTCGTCGACGGCGCCTTGGTGCGCGTCGGCCGGCACGAGCTGGACGTCGACGGGGCCCGCACCGAGGTGCCCGAGCTGGTGGGGCACCCGCAGCCGGACCTGTTGCTGCCCAACGACGACGACCTCAGCTACGCCAAGCTGCGCTTCGACGACCGTTCTTACGCAACGATTCTCGCGCATACGGCCGACTTCGTCGAGAGCCTCCCGCGCTCGCTCGTCATCGGGGCCCTGTGGGAGACGGTGCGCGAGGGCGAGGTCCCCGCCACGGAGCTCGTCGACCTGCTGCTGGCGACCGTGCGCGTGGAGCAGCACCCCGTCGTCCTGCGCACCATCATCCAGACCACGAAGCAGATCCCGTCGCTGCTGCTGACGTCGGCGTCGCTCTTCTGCGCACCGGAGCACCGGGTGGCCACCGCGCGCAAGGTCGCCGACGCCCTGCGCGAGGAGGCGGAGAACGCGCCCGCCGGGAGCGACCGGCAGTTCCAGCTGGTGGGGGCCTTCTCGCGGACCGCCCACGGGGACAGCGACATCGCCCGTCTGCGGGGGGCGTTCGACGGCAGCCGGCCCTACGCCGGTCTCGAGATCGACCAGGACCTGCGCTGGTCGCTGCTCGGCGCCCTGGCCACGCTCGGAGCGGCGAGCGAGGACGAGATCGCCGCCGAGCTGAGCCGCGACGACACCAACGCCGGGCGGGAGCGGGCCTTCTATGCTCGTGCGGCGCTGCCGACCGCGCAGGCCAAGGCCGAGGCGTGGCGCCTCGCCATCGAGGAGGACGGCCAGCCCAACGCCGTCATCGAGGCGCTCGCATCGGGCTGGAACCGCGCCGTCGACCAGTCGCTCCTGCAGGAGTACGTGCCGCGCTACTTCGACATGCTGCTGCCCGTGTGGGAGAGCCGGTCCGCCGCGATCCGCGAGCGGATCATCGGCAAGGAGTACCCGCTGGCCTTCTACCCGCTGGGGTTGGCCAGCCCCGAGCTGGTGACCACGACCCAGGCGTGGCTCGACGCGAACCCCGACGCCCCGCAGGCACTACGCCGTCTGGTCCGGGAGAAGCTCGACGCCGCCCGGACGGCGGTGCGGGCCCAGGAGCGCGACGCCAAGCGTGCCTAGCGTCATCGCCCTGCTCGGGGCGGTGCTGCCCGAGCCCTGGAACACCCTCGTCGGCACCCCGCTCAGCATCGTCATCACCCTGGTCCTCGCGGTGGTCGCCCGGTGGGTCTCCCACCGGTTCATCGACCGGGTCGTGCGCAACGCCCACGACCGCCACGAGGCCCGGCTCACGGCGGTGCGCACGGTCGGCGGACGCACCTTCGCCGAGGCCACGGGGTATGCCAGCACCCGCCACCAGCAGCGGATGGACACGACCGCGTCGGTCCTGAAGAGCACCCTTACGGCGATCATCGCGGGCAGCGCCCTGCTGATGATCCTCGACCTGCTGGGCCTGCCCCTGGCGCCCCTGCTCGCGTCGGCAGGGGTCGGCGGGCTCGCCATCGGGTTCGGCGCGCAGAGCCTGGTCAAGGACTTCTTCTCGGGCGTCTTCATGATCGCCGAGGACCAGTTCGGCGTGGGCGACGTCATCGACACCGGCACGGTGAGCGGCACGGTCGAGGAGGTCACCCTGCGGATCACCCGGCTCCGGGACGCCGACGGTGTCGTCTGGTACCTGCGCAACGGTGAGATCCTGCGCGTCGGCAACCGCTCGCAGGGCTGGTCGGTTGCGGTCGTCGACGTACAGGTCGGCTACCGCGAGGACCTGCGGCGGGTCACCGACGTCCTCAACGGGGCCGTCGGGCCGCTCGCCGAGACCGAGCCGTGGTCGGCCGACCTCACGGAGACGCCCGCCGTCACCGGCATCGAGTCGATGGGCGGGGGGCTCGTGACGCTGCGCGCCAGTGCCCGCTGCCAGGCCAACCGCCACATCGTCGTCGAACGGGAGATGCGTGAGCGCATCAAGGACGCCTTCGACGCCGAGGGCATCGAGATGGCGGCCGCCCCCGCCGCCCCACCCACCTAGGCGAGGGTGTTGACCATCGAGTGGGCGGCGCGCAGGAGGTAGTCGCGCAGCAGCAGGTCGTGCGTCTCGTCGAGGCGGATGCTGTCGACCGCGGCCATCATGTGGCGGAGCCAGCGGTCGCGCTGGTCCGGCGTCACGGCATACGGCGCATGGCGCATCCGCAGCCGCGGGTGCCCGCGCTCCTCGGAGTAGGTCGTCGGGCCGCCCCAGTACTGCTCCAGGAAGCCGAGCAGCCGGTCCTCGGCCGGACCGAGGTCCGCCTCGGGGTACAGCGCCCGCAGCTCGGGGTCGGTGGCGACGCCTTCGTAGAAGCGGTGCACCAGGGCCACGAACGTGTCGTGACCGCCGATCTCGTCGTAGAAGCTCACGCGGTCGCCCTCATCGCTCCATCCTTCCACTGCCGATTTGCTATCGGTTTTCGCCATGCCTCAGGCTGGAACGTGTGACGCAACCGTCCCTCCTCGACCCGACCGACACGACCCACCTCTCCGCGGACGCCACCACGGAGGCCACCACGGTGGAGCCGGCGCAGGACTGGTGGCGCGAGGCGGTGACCTACCAGATCTACCCGCGCTCCTTCGCCGACTCCGACGGCGACGGGATGGGTGACCTGCCCGGCATCACCGCGAAGCTGCCGTACCTGCGCGACCTCGGGGTCGACGCCGTGTGGCTGTCGCCGTTCTACCGCTCCCCCATGGCCGACGCGGGCTACGACGTCGCCGACTACCGCGACATCGACCCGATGTTCGGCACCGTCGCCGACGCCGACGAGCTCGTCGCGACGGCCACGCGCCTCGGCATCAAGGTGCTCCTCGACCTCGTGCCGAACCACTCCTCCGACGAGCACGCCTGGTTCCAGGCGGCCCTCGCTGCAGCCCCCGGCTCACCGGAGCGTTCGCGTTACCACTTCCGCGACGGCCGGGGCGAGCACGGTGAGCTGCCGCCCAACAACTGGAAGTCCGTCTTCGGCGGCATCGCGTGGACCCGCGTCACCGAAGCCGACGGGCATCCGGGCCAGTGGTACCTCCACCTGTTCGACGCCAAGCAGCCGGACTTCGACTGGGACAACGCCGAGGTGCGGGCCGACTTCGTCGACACGATCCGGTTCTGGGTCGACAGGGGCGTCTCCGGGTTCCGCGTCGACGTCGCCCACGGGCTGGTCAAGGCTCCGGGGCTCCCCGACTGGGACGTCGACCTCGACCTCCTGCAGAGCTGGCGCGACGCCGATCCCACGGGCGACCACCCGCGGCCCCCGATGTGGGACCAGGACGGCGTCCACGAGATCTACCGCGAGTGGCGCCGGGTGCTCGACGCCTACGGCACGCCCGACCGGATCCTCTGCGCCGAGGCGTGGGTGGAGCCGGTGGAGCGGGCGGTGCGCTACATCCGCAGCGACGAGATGCACCAGACGTTCAACTTCGACTTCCTCGAGTGCCCGTGGGAGGCCGCGCGGCTCAACGAGGTCATCGAGCACTCCCTCGCCGTGTCGCTGGCGGTCGACGCCCCCACGACCTGGGTGCTGTCCAACCATGACGTCGTGCGGCACGCGTCCCGGCTCGGTCTGCCGCAGGACGAGCCCCGCCCCCACGGCATCGGCGCCGGCGACCCGCAGCCCGACCGGGCCCTCGGCCTGCGCCGGGCCCGGGCCGCGACGATGGTGATGCTGGCCCTGCCAGGCGCGGCCTACCTCTACCAGGGCGAGGAGCTCGGTCTGCCGGACTCCACCGACATGCCCGACGCCTACCGGCAGGACCCGGCGTTCCACCGCACCGGTGGCCGGTCCGCCGGTCGGGACGGCTGTCGGGTGCCGATGCCGTGGGTCAAGGACGCGCCGTCGTTCGGCTTCGGGCCGTCGGAGCAGGCGTGGCTGCCGCAGCCCGCCGGCTACGGCGCCGACGCCGCCGACCAGCAGGTGGGCCGCCCCGACTCGACGCTCGAGCTCTACCGCACCCTCCTGACGACGCGCCGCGAGATCGGCCTCGGCCGGGCCCGGCTGAGCCCGCTCGAGGGGTATGCCGACCGGCCAGACGTCGTCGCGTGGCGCTCGGTGGGCGCCGACCGCGCGGACGTCGCCGTACTCGTCAACCTCGGGGCCGACCCGATGCCCCTGCCCGCCGGCGCCCGGGTGCTCGTCGCCTCCGAGCCGCTGCGCGACGGGGCGGCGCTGCCTACCGACACGGCGGTCTGGGTCCGCCTCTAGCCCGTCCGACGGCGCCTGTGGACAACCCACGGGCGCCGTCACCGGCGCTGCCTACGGTCGGGGTATGCCGCTGCTCACCGCCCACCCCGACGACCTGACCGCGGCCGGCCTCGTCACCGGCGGCGATGCGACCACCCTGGACACCGTGGCGCGACTGGTGACGTCCGCTGGTCTCACCGCCAGAGCGGCGGGCGGCCACTCGGCCGG
>JBDSYO010000126.1:0-12567 GCA_039925625.1 Lapillicoccus sp.
GCGCTGACGGTGCTGGGGATGGCGACCGGCGGGGGGGCGGTCGGCCTGGGCCGCGACGACCTCGGGCACCTACGGGTGGGCGCTCGCGCCGACGTCTGCGTGTGGGACGTGTCGGGGGTGGCCGATGCGGGCGTGGCCGATCCGGTGGCCGGCCTGCTGTGGGCTGCACCTGGACGGCGCCCCCGGCACGTCGTCGTGGACGGCGTCGTCGTCGTGCGCGACTACGCGCTGGTCACTGCCGACGAGCGCGCGCTGGCGGGCGAGATGCATACCCTTCTCGGCCGAGCCGAGGGCTGACCCCGCAGCCGCGACCCCCGCCTCCTCGACCCGAGCTCGACGCGGCGTGCTCCGATTCTCCTCATAGGCGCGGTGGGCACGCTTTCCATATGAGGAGCGGTGAGCACGGATTTCCGAGCCCTGCGCTCCTCGTGTTGGGGCGTTCCCCAGAAAACCGACTCCGCCGCTCCTCTTGGGAGTAGGGAGCCTCAGAGGTCGAGGACCAGGGTCGGTCCGGCGGCGCGGGAGACACAGACCATCATGGTGAGGCTGTCGGCCTGCTCGGCGGGCGTGAGGACGGAGTCGCGGTGCTCCACCTCGCCACCCAGGACCGGCGTCTCACAGCTGCCGCACGTGCCGCGCCGGCAGGACGAGGGCACGAGCACCCCGGCGTCGTCGAGGACGTCGAGGATGCTGCGCTCCGGCGGCACCGTGACCGTCTCGCCGCGCAGGGCGAGCTCGACCTCGAAGGGCTCGGTCCAGACCGGGGCGCCGAACTCGCGGGCCACGAAGTGCTCGCTGTGCAACCGGCCGTCGGGTGACCCCTGCGTGAGGGCGTCGAGCTCCTCCGTGAGCCGCAGCGGACCGCAGGCGTACACTTGGGCGTCGTCCGGCAGCCCCGCCACCACGGCGGGCAGGTCGAGCCGTGCGCCCTCGTCAGCGGCATACAGGGTGACCCGGTCGGGGTCGAGCGCCAGCAGCTCGTCGGCGAACGCCATCGCCCGGCGCGACCGCCCGGCGTAGTGGAGCCGCCAGTCGAGCCCGGCCCGGGCGGCCGCCTCGACCATCACCCGGATCGGCGTGATCCCGATGCCCCCCGCCACGAACACCGGTGCTGGCGTGGTCTGCGGGTCGAACCCGAAGTGGTTGCGTGGCCCCCGGACCCGCACCCGGTCGCCCACCGCGATCTGCTCGTGGGCTGCGACCGACCCGCCCCGTCCGGCGTCCTCCCGCAGGACGGCCACCCGCCACCGGGACCGGTCCGTGGGGTCGCCGCAGAGCGAGTACTGACGCTCGGTGTCGGGGGCGACGCGCACGTCGATGTGCGACCCCGGCGTCCAGGCGGGCAGGTCGCGGCCGTTCGGGGCGACGAGGTCGACGGCGACGACCCCGTCGGCGAGCGGGGTACGGGTCGCCACGACGAGGTCGCGCTCGACATCGGAGAAGAAGCTCATGCGGGGCTCCACGGAGGACTCGGCTGGGCTAGGTTCGCGCTCGGACGACCGGCACGGGACGATGTCACTACAAGGCGCGCTCGACCTGGTAACACGGGCCGTCCTTGCGCGTTACACGCCCGACACGAGCCCGTTCTACGGTCGCTGGCAGCGAGGTTAGCAAGCCCCGTTCGCACCGACCGACCACCGACCGACAGGAGGGCCGTGGCCCCAGCACGACCGGTGACCCGGCTCCTGGGCGGCACCCTGGCCGACGGGCGAGTAGTCGACGTCACGCTCCAGGGCGACCGGGTGGCGTCCGTCACCCCCACCCCCCGCGACCCCCACGGGCCCGACGCCGCCCTTCCGAGCGGTGACGACGTGCTCGACCTGCGCGGCTACGTGCTGCTGACCGCTCCGGCCGAGCCTCATGCGCACCTGGACAAGGCCCTGTCGTGGGAGGTCATCCAGCCGCCGATGGGCGACCTCGGCCTCGCCATCGCCTCCTGGCGCGTCTTCGCCGCGACGACGACGCGGGAGGAGGTCGAGGGCCGGGCCCAGGCCGCCGCGCTGCTCGCCCTCAGCCACGGCACGACCGCCCTGCGCACCCACGTCGACGTGCTGTCGGGTGACGACCCCCTGCGCGGGGTCCGGGCCCTTGTCGCCGTGCGTGAGCGCCTGCGCGACCTCATGGACATCGAGCTCGTGGCGCTGGCCGGGCCGGAGACGCCCGACGTCGCGGTTGAGGCCGCCCTCGACGCCGGGGTCGACCTCGTCGGCGGTGCCTGCCACCTGGCGCTCGACGAGGACGCCGACCTCGACCGGTTGCTGTCCATCGCTCAGCGCTACGGCGTAGGCGTCGACCTGCACGTCGACGAGAGCCTCGTCCACGGCACGACGATGCGCCGCTTCGCCGACCGCACCCTGGGCTGGTCGGTCAACCGCACCGCCAGCCACTGCGTCCGTCTCGGTGCCTACGACCCGGTCGAGCGCGACGAGATCATCGGCGCCCTGCTGCGGTCGGGCATCGGGGTCGTCGCCAACCCGATCACCAACCTCTACCTGCAGGGCTGGGACCACGAGCACCTCACGCCCCGCGGCCTGGCCCCGCTGCGCGCCCTCCTGGACGCCGGAGTCGTCACTGCCGCGGGGGCCGACAACATCCGCGACCCGTTCAACCCCATGGGGCGCGGGGACACCCTCGAGACGGCGATGCTCGCCGTGGTCGCGGGGCACCTCACCATCGACGAGGCGTATGCCGCGGTGTCGACGGGCGCGCGCCGGGTCATGGGGCTGCCCGAGGCCGGGGTGCTCCCCGGCGCCCGGGCCGAGCTGATGGCTGTGCGCGGCGCGTCGTTGGCCGAGGTCGTGGCCGCCGCCCCGGCCGACCGGTTCGTCGTGCACGCCGGACGGATCGTCGCCTCGACCACGACCACCCGCACCCTCGCCGACCTGACCGACCTGACCGACCTGGCCGACCCACCCCCGGCGGCTCTGGCCATCCCCGACCTCGAAGGAGTGATGGCGTGAGCACCGTGACCGGAACGCGCCCCGCGTCGAACGACATCGACACGACGCTGCTGCGGTTCGAGGACGTCGAGATGACGTTCCCGGGCGGCACGACGGCCCTGTCCGGGGTCGATCTGACCATCGACCGCGGCCAGTTCGTCACGGTGGTCGGCCCGTCCGGCTGCGGGAAGTCGACGCTGCTGCGGATCGCCTCGGGGCTGGAGAAGGTGTCGTCGGGCACGGCGACACTGCGCACCGACCACATCGGCTACGTCTTCCAGGACGCCACCCTCCTGCCCTGGCGCGACGTGCGCCGTAACGTCGAGCTGCTGGCCGAGCTCAAGGGCGTGCCGCGGGCCGAGCGCACCCAGCGGGCGGCCGACGCCATCGCCCTCGTCGGACTCGACGGGTTCGAGAAGCACCTTCCGCGCCAGCTCTCCGGCGGTATGCGGATGCGCACCTCCCTGGCTCGCTCCCTCACCATGCAGCCCGAGCTGTTCCTCTTCGACGAGCCGTTCGGCGCCCTCGACGAGATCACCCGCGAGCGCCTCAACGACGAGCTGCTCAAGCTGTTCGTCGAGAAGGGTTTCGCCGGCCTCTTCATCACCCACTCGGTCGCCGAGGCGGTCTACCTCTCGACCCAGGTGGTCGTCATGTCCGGCCGGCCGGGGCGCGTCGTCGAGCGCTTCGACGTGCCCTTCGACATGCCCCGCGACCCGGACATCCGCTTCACCCCCGAGTACGCCGCCCTCGTCGGCGAGGTCTCGCACGCCCTGCGGGAAGGACACCACTGATGAGCCTCTCCGCCCCGTCCGCGGCCTCGGAGACCGCGTCGCCGGCTGCCGCCCCGACCCCGGTCGACACCTCGCCCACCCCCGGCGCGGCCGCCCCCACCACGGGCCTGCGCCGTGGGCGCCCGCGATGGGTGCGCACCTTCTGGCCGCCCTTGCTCGTCCTCGTCGCGCTCGTGGGCCTCTGGTACGCCGCGGCCTACTACTACGACCAGGTGCAGCAGCTCGGCTACCTCGTGCCCTATCCCCACCTCGTGCTGCAGGCGCTGTTCGTCGACGCCAACAGCCGCGCGACGATCCTTACCGCGCTCATGAACTCGGCCATGGTGGCCCTCACGGGTCTCGTCATCGCCGTCGTCCTCGGGGTCGGGTGGGCGGTGCTGATGTCGCAGGCCAAGTGGGTCGAGCGCTCGCTCTTCCCGTATGCCGTGATCCTCCAGTGCGTGCCGGTCCTCGCCCTGGTGCCGCTCATCGGCATGCTCTTCGGCTTCGGCTTCTCGGCCCGCGTCATCGTCACGGTGATGATCGCGTTGTTCCCCATGGTCGCCAACACGCTGTTCGGCCTGCAGTCGGCCGACCGGGCCCAGCGCGAGCTGTTCCAGCTGCAGGGGGCCAGCCGCTTCACGCGGCTCGTCAAGCTCCAGTTCCCGGCCGCCCTGCCGTCGATCTTCCTCGGTCTGCGCAACTCCGCCGGCCTGTCGGTCATCGGCGCGATCGTCGGCGACCAGTTCTTCCAGCGCGGCACCCCGGGCATCGGGGTCGCGATCCAGATCTACGCCTCCCGCCTCTCCGGGCCCGAGCTCTACGCCGCGATCCTCACCGCCGCCCTCTTCGGCGTGGGTGTGTTCCTCCTGTTCGGCTTGCTCACCCGGCTCGCCGTCGGGCGTTGGTACGACCTCGGCTGACCCCCGACCCAGCCCCCGCCCCCCCGCCTCAGCCACGCCTCGATCCCGCACTGCCCGAACCAGCCTCGCCGAACCAGCCCCTGCCCCGACCCCCGCTAGGAGCACCATGTCCCGCCTGCGCACCTGCACCACCGCGACCGTCTCGGTCACCGCAGCCCTCGCCCTGGCCGCCTGCGGCGGCGCCGCCACCTCCGGATCGGGAGGCGCAGCCGGCGGCGCGGGCGCCACGGCCGCGTCGGGGGGCGTCAACCTCGCCGACGTCTGTCCGGCCACCGTCGTCATCCAGACCGACTGGAACCCGGAGGCCGACCACGGCCACGCCTACCAGCTCGTCGGCCCCAACCCGGCCATCGACGCGGGCAAGAAGTCGGTGACCGGCGACCTGTACTCCAAGGGCCAGCCCACCGGTGTCAAGGTCGAGGTGCGCGCCGGTGGCCCGGCGATCGGCTTCCAGAGCGTCAGCTCCACGATGTACGCCGACAAGAGCATCATGCTCGGCTACGTCACGACCGACGAGGGAATCTCGAACTCGAGCAAGCTGCCCACCACCGCGGTCTTCGCCGAGAACGACATCTCGCCGCAGATGATCATGTGGGACCCGTCGGTCTACCCCAACGTCACCGACATCAAGAGCCTCGGCTCCGCCCTGAAGGCCAACAGCGGCGGCGTGATCCGCTACTTCAAGAGCGCCGCCTACATGGACTACCTCATCGGGTCCGGCATCCTCGACAAGTCGGTCACCGACGGCGGCTACGACGGCACCCCGGCCCAGTTCGTCGCGGCCAAGGGCAAGGACGGCCAGCAGGGCTTCGGCACGGCCGAGCCCTACATCTACAAGAACGAGGTCAAGGCCTGGGGCAAGGACGTGAAGTTCCAGCTGATCTACGACACCGGCTACCCGGTCTACCCCGAGGCGATGGCCGTGCGCACCGCCGACCTGGAGAAGAACGCCGCCTGCCTCAAGAAGCTGGTGCCGGTGCTGCAGCAGGCCGACGTCGACTACATCAAGAGCCCCGACACGACGAACCAGCTCATCGTCGACCTCGTCACCAAGTACAACAACGGCTGGGTCTACAGCAAGGGCGTCGCCGACTTCGCCGTCAAGCAGATGAAGGACCTCGGCATCGCCAAGAACGGCCCCAGCGGCTACGTCGGGGAGATGGCCACGGAGCGCGTCCAGAAGGTCATCGACATCGACACCCCGATCTTCACCGCTCAGAACGCGGCGCCCAAAACGGGCCTCAAGCCGTCCGACCTCTTCACCAACGACTACCTGGACAAGAGCATCAAGTTCTGATGGCGATGCAGACCGTGGGCACACGGCCGGACGTCGACGCCCTGGAGGCCGAGCTGAGCAGCCTGCTCGGCCCCCGGGGCGTCACCGCCGACCTGCGGATGCGCGAACGCGCCTCCGTCGACGGAGCGCGGATGTCGCCGCTCATCAGCGAGCTCCTGCCGCTGGGGCTCGCCGACCTCGTCGCCTTCCCGACGACGGCCGAGCAGGTCGGCCTCGTCGTCGAGGCGGCGGTGCGACACGGGGTGTCTGTCACCCCGCGCGGCAAGGGCACGGGCAACTACGGCCAGGGCATCCCCATGCCCGGCGGGCTCGTCCTCGACCTGTCGCGCTGCCGGCGGGTGCTCGACGTCGGCGACGGCTGGGTCACCGCGGAGGCGGGCGCCACGATGGTGATGATCGAGGAGGCGGCCCGGGCCACCGGGCAGCAGCTGTGGATGTACCCCTCGACGGTCCAGTCGACCATCGGTGGATTCCTCAGCGGCGGCTCGGGGGGCACGGGCTCGATCGCCCACGGCGCGAACCACATGGGCTTCGTCCTCGCCCTCGACATCGTCCACGCCGACGGTTCGGCCGATCTCGTGCACGTCGAGGGCGACCGGGCCCAGCAGTACGTGCACAACTACGGCACGGCCGGCCTCATCGCCCGGGCCACGGTGCGCCTCGAGCCCCTGCAGGAGTGGCGCGGCCTGTACGCCAGCTTCCCCGACTTCCCGGCGGCCCTGTCCGTGCTCCGGGAGATCGGCAGCGTCGACCCGCTGCCGCGGCTCGTGTCGGCCGACCCGCCCGAGATCGTCGCGACCCTGCCGGAGGACCCCGCCTACGGCACGGGGCTGGCTTCGATGCGCGGCATCGTCGACGCCGCCACCGTGGCCGGGGTGACGGCCCTCGTGGAGAGCGCTGGCGGGCGCGTCGAGGACGTGCGCGAGGGCCCCCAGGTGCCCGTCCGGATCAGCATGCTCAGCTACAACCACCCCATCGAGTGGCTGCAGAAGAGCGCGCCCGGCATCTACTTCCACGTCGAGGTGGGCGGCGACGCCCTCGTCGAGCGCTACGAGGCGGTCATGGCGGTCTGGCCCGAGTCGGCGCTCCACATCGAGGCGGCCCACACCGTGCCGATCGGCATGCTGGCGGCGCCCTACGTGAGCCCGGAGCACGTCGCCGCCGGGATCGCCGCCCTCGGCGACCTCGGGGTCGGCGTGCACAACCCGCATCAGTGGAACGTCGACTTCGAGCTGGCCCGCACCGTGGAGCTCGCGAGCACCACCGACCCCCAGGGCCTGCTCAACCCCGGCAAGCTCAACCCGGAGTACGGCGGGCCGACCAAGGGCGCGATCCGATGACCGGCTCCCGGCTGCTCACCGAGCTGTCCGGCCCGGCCATCGCCGCGCGCCTCACCGCCGACTCGATCGTCGTCCTGCCCACCGGCTCGGTGGAGCACCACGGCCCGCACCTGCCGGTCATCACCGACGCCCTCGTGGCCGAGGCGGTCGCCACGGCCGCGGTCGACCGGGCGGCGGGCGAGGGGCTCGACGTCTGGCGGCTGCCGACCATCACCTACGCCAAGAGCGACGAGCACTTCTGGGCGCCCGGCACGATGTGGCTGCGGGCCTCCACGCTGCTCGAGACCCTCGTCGACCTCGGCCGCTCGGTGGCGACGACGCCGGCCCGGACGATCGTCTTCCTCAACGGCCACGGGGGCAACACCGCGTTGCTCCAGGTGGCCAACCGCGAGCTGCGGCGCCGGTTCGGCCTCCGGACGTTCACCATGCCGACGGGGCGCCAGGGCGCCGGCCGGGGGGTCGACGGGGAGCCGGACGAGCTCGGCCTCGGCATCCACGCTGGGTGGGCCGAGACGTCGACGGTCATGCACCTGCGGCCCGACCTCGTCGACCTGTCGCTGGGCGAGCGCAACGTGCCGCAGGAGGTGGCCGCCTCCGAGCTGCTCGGGTTCCACAGCAAGCCGGTCACCTTCGGGTGGCTGTCCGACGACTTCGGCCCGTCCGGCGTCATCGGCGACCCCACGGGCTCGACCGCAGAGGCCGGCGCCCGGATCTTCGCCGGCCACGTCGACTTCGCCACCGCGTGTCTGCACGAGATCGCCGCCTTCCCCCTCGGACCCCGCGAACCGTCGCCGGAGGGTTGACTCGTGCGGGATGGGGACGGAATCCGGCGCGGTTCAGAGCACGACCGGGGAGAGGACGACCGGGGCGAGGACCCGCTCGCAGGAGCGCGCAGCGCGCCCGAGGTGCTCGGCGACGACGTCGACCGGGCGCCGGCCGACCCGATGCGGCTGGCGGCGGCGTGGGCCGGCGACGCGGCATACCGGGCGCCGTTGGAGTCGGTGCTCGCCACCGTGGGCGTCGACGGCGCCCCTGAGGCCCGCACCGTGCTCGTCTCCCGGCTCGACGACGACGGCTTCCACGTCAACACCCAGGCCGGCAGCGCCAAGGCGCTCGCGCTGCAGGCGACCCCGAAAGCGGCGCTCGTGGTGCGCTTCGCCGACTTCGGGCGGCAGCTGAGCGCGCAGGCCGACGTCGTGCCGCAGACCCCGGAGCAGGCGGCGGCGGTCTACCGGGAGCGCAGCCCCTACCTGCGCACCCTCGCCTGGCTCAACGACCCGGAGTATGCCGCCCTGCCGGCCGAGGAGCGGGAGCGGCGGTGGGCGGCCTTCGACCTCGACGGCGCCGGCGTGCTGCCGCCGGAGGGCTGGACCGGGTTCGTGCTGCGGCCGTGGCGGCTGGTCTTCTGGGCGACGTCGACGACGATGGCCTCGCGGCGCCTGGAGTACGTGCGGGACGACGAGGGGTGGCGCCGGTCCCTGCTCCCGGGGTGAGGTGCGGGTGAGCAAGGGGGCCAGTGGGGGCCGTTAGCCTTCGCGCATGACCTCCGCCACCGGTTCCGCCCAGGGGCACGGGTTCGCCACCCGGGCCATCCACGCCGGACAGGATCCCGACCCGGCCACCGGTGCGGTCGTCACCCCGATCTACCAGGTGTCGACCTACAAGCAGGACGGCGTCGGCGGCCTCCGCGGCGGCTACGAGTACTCCCGGTCGGCCAACCCCACGCGGGCCGCGCTCGAGGAGTGCCTCGCCGCGCTCGAGGGCGGCAGCCGCGGGTATGCGTTCGCCAGCGGCCTGGCCGGCCAGGACACCGTCGTGCGCGCCCTCATGCGCCCCGGTGACCACGCGGTGGTGCCCTCCGACGCGTACGGCGGTACCTACCGCTATTTCAACCAGGTGGCCAAGCCGGCCGGCATCGAGCATTCGATCGCACCCGTCGCCGACGTCGACGCCATGCGCGCCGCCATCCGCCCGGGGGTCACCAAGGTCGTCTGGGTGGAGACCCCGACCAACCCGCTGCTGGGCATCGCCGACATCGCCGCGATCGCCGAGGTCGCGCACGCGGAGGGCGCCCTACTCGTCGTGGACAACACCTTCGCGACGAGCTACCTCCAGACCCCGCTCGCCCTCGGCGCCGACATCGTCACGCACTCGACGACGAAGTACGCCGGCGGGCACAGCGACGTGGTCGGCGGGGCCGTGGTCGTCGCCCGCGACGTCGCGGTGCGCGAGCTGGCCGACGCTGCCGATCGGATCGCGTTCCACCAGAACGCTATCGGGGGGATCGCGGGGCCGTTCGACGCATGGCTCGTGCTGCGCGGGCTCAAGACGCTGGCGCTGCGGATGGAGCAGCACTGCACCAACGCCGAGCGCGTCGTCGAGCACCTGGTCGGTCACCCGGCCGTGGAGAAGGTCTACTACCCGGGCCTCGAGGAGCACCCCGGCCATGAGGTGGCCGCCCGGCAGATGAAGCGCTTCGGCGGCATGGTGTCCGTGCTCCTGCGTGGTGGGGAGCGGGCGGCCGCCGACGTCTGCGGGGCGACCACCGTGTGGACGCTGGGCGAGTCCCTCGGCGGCGTGGAGTCGCTCATCGAGCACCCCGCCCGGATGACCCACGCCTCGGTGGCGGGCACACCGCTGGAGGTGCCGCGCAACCTCGTGCGCCTGTCGGTGGGCATCGAGGACGCCGACGACCTCATCGACGACCTCGACGCTGCCCTCAGCGCCCACGGCTGACCGACGGGGTGCTGTGCGTCGACGTCGGGTCCACGTTCACCAAGGTGTGCCTGGTCTCGGACGACGGTGACCTGCTGGGCACGGCCCAGGCCGCGACCCGGCTCGAGGGCCACATCTCCCACGGCGACGTCATGGACGGCGTTCGCGCGGCGGCTTCCACGCTGGGCGTGACGCCCGATGCGCAGACCCTGGCCTGCTCCAGCGCGGGTGGGGGGCTGCGCCTGGCCGTCGTCGGCTACGAGCGACAGGTGACCGCGGAGGCGGGCCGGCGGGTGGGGCTCAGCGCGGGCGCCCGGGTGGTGCACGTGGCGGCGGGGCCCCTCGACGCGGCCGGTTGCCGGGCACTGGCCGCGGCCGTCCCCGACCTCGTCCTGCTCGCCGGCGGCACCGACGGCGGGAACGCCGACGTCCTGCGCCACAACGCCGATGCGCTCGCGGCCCTGGCGCTGAGGGTGCCGGTCGTCGTCGCCGGCAACGTCGACGCCCGCGCCGACGTCGTGGCCGCACTCGAGCGCGCCCACCAGCCGGTGATCGGCGCTGCCAACGTGGTGCCGCGCATCGGGGTCATCGCCCCGCAGGGTGCGCGGGATGCCATCCGGGCGGCCTTCCTCGAGCACGTCATCGGCGGCAAGCACCTCTCGGCCGACCCGCTGTTCGCCCGGGTCGTCCGGGCGCCCACCCCCGACGCGGTGCTGCGTGGGGTGGAGGTCGTGGCCGAGGTGCTCGGCCAGGACGTGCTCGTCGTCGACGTCGGCGGGGCGACGACCGACGTCTACTCCGTCGTGCGCCCCGAGGGCGAGGACGCGACCCTGCGCCGCGAGGTCGTGGCCCCGCTCTGGCACGCCCGCACGGTGGAGGGCGACCTGGGGATGCGCTGGAACGCCGACGGGGTGCTCGAGGCGGCGGGGCTCGAGGGGTTCCCGGTCGCGCCGGAGCTGACGGCGTATGCGCGGGCCGTCGCCGACCAGCCGGGCCGGCTGCCCGCAACGCCGGACGAGGAGGCCCTCGACCTCGAGCTGGCGCGGCTGGCGGCGGTCGTCGCGGTCCGGCGGCACGGGCGACCCGCCGGGCCCGGTGAGGCTCCGAGGCCGCTCGGGGCGGTCGGCCTGGTGCTGGGCTCGGGTGGGGTGCTGCGGTATGCCGACCCGGACCGGGCGCAGGCGGTGGTGCGGGCGGTGGCCGCCGACCACGCGGGCGGCTGGCGCCTGCCCCGGTCGGCGCGCACCGGGGTCGACGCGGCATACCTGCTCTTCGCCGTGGGCCTGCTCGCGGAGACCCGGCCCCGGGCGGCACGGCGTCTGGCCCGCGCCCTGGATGGGTAGCCTTCGGGCATGTCCGTGTCGGCCGCCCTGCCCGTGACCATCGACGACATCCGGGCCGCCGAGAAGCTGCTCGACGGGGTGGTGCGACCGACCCCCTTGGAGTACTCCCGGGCGCTCAGCGAGCGGGTCGGCAGCGAGGTCTTCCTCAAGTGCGAGAACCTCCAGCGCGCCGGCTCGTTCAAGATCCGTGGCGCCTACACGCGGATGGCCCGGTTGAGCGCCGAGGAGAAGGCCCGCGGCGTCGTCGCCGCCAGCGCCGGGAACCACGCCCAGGGGGTGGCCCTGGCCGCTCAGCTGCTCGGTCTGAACGCCAAGGTCTACATGCCCCACGGCGCCCCGATGCCGAAGATCTCGGCTACCAAGGCCTACGGCGCCCAGGTGGAGCTGCACGGACAGACCGTCGACGACTGCCTCGTCGCGGCGCACGCATGGTCCGCGCAGACCGGAGCGGTGCTCATCCATCCCTTCGACCACCCCGACATCGTGGCCGGGCAGGGCACCTGCGGCCTCGAGATCCTCGACCAGTGTCCCGATGTGCGCACCATCGTCGTCAGCGCCGGAGGCGGGGGCCTCCTCGCCGGGATCGCCGCGGCCGTACGCGCGCAGCGACCTGACGTGCGGATCGTCGGCGTGCAGGCGGAGCAGGCGGCCGCCTACCCCGCGTCACTGGCGGCGGGCCACCCGGTGCCCCTCGAGCGGATGTCGACGATGGCCGACGGCATTGCGGTGGGCCGTCCGGGCGTCGTCCCGTTCGCCATGGTGGAGGAGCTCGTCGACGAGATCCTGACGGTGAGCGAGGCCAACCTGTCGAGGGCCCTGCTGTTCCTCCTCGAGCGGGCCAAGCTCGTCGTCGAGCCGGCCGGGGCCGCCGCCGTGGCCGCCCTGCTCGACCACCCGGGCCACCTGGAGGGGCCGGTCGTCGCCGTCCTCTCCGGGGGCAACATCGACCCGCTGCTCATGCTGCGGATCATCCGCCACGGCATGGTCGCGGCGGGGCGCTACCTGACCTTCGCGGTGCAGGTGCCCGACCGACCCGGCTCGCTGGCGCGGCTGTTGGCCGACCTCGCGGCGTCGGACGCCAACGTCATCGAGGTGCGCCACCACCGCAGCACGTCGAGCCTCACCGTCGACGAGTGCGAGATCGCCGTCGAGGTCGAGACGAAGGGCCCCGAACACCGTGAGGAGGTGCTCGAGGCCCTGCGGCGCGACGGCTACCGGGTGGTGTTCCGGTAGGCCC
>JBDSYO010000127.1:0-3991 GCA_039925625.1 Lapillicoccus sp.
CCAGCGTCGGCAGCGGGGCCCGGCGGGCGACGCGCGAGGCGTTCGGGTGCAGCCCGACGACGAAGAAGGCGGTGCAGGCCAGGGAGAAAGCGAAGTGCTGGTCCTGGGGGTCGTCGGACACCTCGTCGTTCCAGTCGCTGTCGTCGGCAGCGTGCAGCCGCCGCAGCTGTTCCCACAGCAGCCGCTCGAAGTCCTTCTCGCTCCTGCTCACCGGGCCTCGGAAGATGGCGATGAACGACGCGAACCCGCCCGCTGGGTCGACCGAGCCCGCGAACGTGCGCAGGTCCGCCAGCAGGGTGTCCGTCGCGGCGTCGGTGGCCAGCTGGTCGTAGACCCGGATCGTCGCGTTCTCCTGCCGGAAGACGGAACGGGCACCGAGGCAGGGGAAGGAGTCGTGGGCCACCATCGCGGCGAGCGAGCCGGTCAAGGCGGCCTCACTCGCGGCCCGGGGGTTGCCGACGGCAGGGGCGAGATCGGTCATAGGGGAGATGTACCCGCCAGTAGCGTCCATCACGCTGTGACCGCGGACACGTGAGTCGCCCGCCGGTCGTCGGCCGAGCCGGGCCGACGGTATGCGCCCCGCTGCCCCTCAGTCGCCGCGCCGGTCCGCCGAGGTCGGCCGGTGGGCCTTGCCGGGGGTGCGGCGGGAGATGAGGGCCCCCGACGCCGCGGCGGCGACCGCGAGCACGGCGGCACCGATCGTGAACGCCAAGGGGTTGCGGGGGCCCACCAGGCCCCACAGCAGCACCGCGACCGCCGCCCCGAGGGGCCAGGCCAGCGAGAGGCGGGAGCGCTGCTCCCCGCCACGCAGCAGCATGGCCGCCCCAAGGAGGAACGCGATGATGCCGGCGGTGACGAGCAGGCCCGCGCTGGAGGGCAGGCTCCGGTCGGGGTGCAGCACCAGCTCCTCGACCCCGACGGCCACGGAGAGGATCCCGGCCGTGAGCGGGAGGTGGCCGTAGACGAAGAGGTCGTGGCGCTCGTCCACCGGCTCCTCGGCGTCGTCGGCGTTGGCCTCGACGGCATCCGCCCCGTCGTCGGTGTCCAACGGTGTTCTTCGGCCCGACTTCTCGTCGTCGGCACGCTGGATACCGTGCGCGCTGACCGTCCCCCCGACGTCGAAGTACGCCCACCACAGTGCGGCCGCGACGACGAAGCCCATGGCCCCGATGGCTACTGACAGCCCCGACCACTTCACCTCGTGCACGCCGGTGACGATGCCGGCGATGACCTCCCCGAGGACGAGGATGACGAGCAGGCCGAACCGGTCAGGGAGGTGCTCCAGGTGCAGGGGGGCACGACCGCGTCGTCGTCCCGCGACGATGGGCGCCGCGACGTCGACCAGGGCCGCCACCCCCCAGACGACGAACCGGGCCGGGGACGGTATGACGAGCGACACCACCCAGAGGGCGGCCACCGTCGTCATCGCGACGAGGTAGACCCCGGTGGTGCCGCGGGCGTCGTCGACGTGGCGCCAGGCCCGGTAGTAGAGGCCGGCGATGATGAGGCGGCCCAGCGCGTAGCAGATCGTGAAGGGGACGACCTTGCTCCCGGTGGCGTCACTGATGCTCGCTGCGGCCCCGAGCACCGCCAGCATCGCGGCCAGCTTGGCGAAGCGCAGGATGAGGTCGTCGGTGTCGAACCGGTTGTTGTGCAGGGTGAACTGCACCCAGGAGAGCCAGATGAGGGCGAACAGCCCGAGGAACTCCAGCGTGCCGTCGACATCGAGGTCGCTCAGCAGCGAGGCAGCCAGCTCGCCGACGCACAGCACGTAGGCGAGGTCGAAGAAGAGCTCCAGCCGGCTGGCGGCGCGCGTCTCGCCCGTGCGCAGCTCGGGAGGGCGGAAGAGAGGCGGCCGTTCGCTGTCGACGTCGGTCATGGGTGGCGGAGGGGGCCTGGCGGCGACATGCCGGGACTGTAACCCGGCGCCTCAGTCGTCGCTCGTGCGCACGTCCTGTCGGGCGCTGAGCAGGTCGACCTCGGGGCGCCCCGCGACGTGGCGTTCCACCGCGTCGAGCACCTGGACGACGTGCGACCGGTCGGCCGCCACGAGCGCTGCGCCGACGCCGACGCGCCGGTGGAGGTCCTGGCCTCCCACCTCGGCGGCCGACACGGCATACCGCCGTTGCAGCTCGGCCACGATCGGGCGCACCACCGACCGCTTCTCCTTGAGCGAGTGCACATCGCCCAGCAGGAGGTCGAGCTCCACCCATCCGATCCACATGGCGACAGGCTGTCAGACGGCTCCGGTTGACGCGATGATGGAGAGATGGAGAGCGACGGCTCAGCGCTGCAGAGGTTCGTCGCCGCGCAGGACGCCGGCGGGACCTACGACACGGCCCTTGCCGAGCTGCGCCGCGGCGCGAAGACCTCCCACTGGATGTGGTTCGTCCTCCCGCAGGTGGCCGGGCTCGGACAGAGCCCGACCGCACGCCGGTACGCCGTCTCGGGGCTCGACGAGGCACGGGCCTACCTCGACCACCCGGTGCTCGGTCCCCGGCTGCTGGAGTGCGTGGACGCCCTGACCGCCCTTCCGGGTCACGACCCGGTGGCCGTGCTCGGCGGCATCGACGCCGTCAAGCTGCGTTCGTCGATGACGCTGTTCGCATGCGCCGCGACGGATCCCGCCCTGCGCCAGCGGTTCACCGCAGTGCTCGACCAGTACTTCGAGGGCGCGGAGGACCCCGCGACCCTCGCTCTGCTCTGACCCCGTCGGTGAGGTGCGCGCCGGCCCTCACGGGTCAGAGCAGGTGTCCCGCATCCGCTAACCTCTTCCGGACGCGGTCGGCGGCCTCCGCGAACCTGGCGCGTTCGTGGGGGTCGAACTCCTGCGCGGCGACGGCCGAGACCAGCCGCGACAGCTGAACCCGAACCACGGGACGGTGGTCGGAAGGGAAGCGCCACGCGAGCTCGTCGAGCAGCTGGAAGAGGCGGTCGACGACCTGGGGGTCCGCGGCGCCGTATCGGCGGGGCTGCGCAATGGACAGCTCAACGAGGTCAGCGAGGGCGGGGCGATGGACGACGACCCGCACGCGCCTCTCGTCGTCGACGACGATGACCGGGCCAAGGTCATGGTCGGCGAGCTCGCACAGGAGTGCCGAGATGTGACCCAAGCTATGGACTGCTGTCGTCGGGTCGTTGATGCCCGGCGAGAGAGCCTTGTTGGCGACATCGGTCAGCTGGCGCAGTCCGAAACCGATGTCCTGCGCGGCCGTGCGCTCGAACCCGATGTGCACGGCGTTCGCGACGCGGTTTCCGAGCGACGCGACTGACTCGAGGGACCCTGGTGACGACCCGTCTGCGTCAACGAGCGGCCACGCAACCCCTAGGGGCGTTCCGTCGACGAGCGAGCTGCCCACAGGCCGGTCGATCTCGAGGACGAGGCCCAGGTCGAGGCAGATGCCCAGCAGGCCCTGCTCGTCGATCCGGACGAGGAACCCGGACGAGGGTGCGCGGACGACGAACGCAGCCGCCGGCCGCGACGGCGGGACCTCCCTCTTCGGCGTACCGGCGGGTTCTGTGGCGCCCCGGCGGTGCGCGGAGTGTCCGGGGGCGCCCCGCCCCAGCGTCGCCTGGAGGGTCGCGGATGCGCCGACGTGCACGTCGCGCAGCATCGTCTCGATCCGGATCTGCTGGGCGAGATGGGCCAGGAACACGACCAGCGTGACCACGCTGCCGACGGCCAGAAGGAACGCCATCGTGACGGACAGCCGCGGGACGAACTCCGGCAGGGCCGCGTCGGGGCTGCGCACCGTCCGGAGCACGGTGAGGGAGTAGGTGAAGGTCGCCAGGAAGATCCCCAGCGTCGCCTGGACGAACACGTCGCTGGTGAAGGTGCGCAGCAGCCGGGGCGAGAACTGGCTGCTGGCCAGCTGGAGGGTGACGACGGTGAGCGAGAAGGTCAGGGAGGTCACCGTGATGAGCGAGCCCGCGACGGCGTCAAGGACGGTGCGAGCGGCTCCGGCGTCACCCGCGAACACGAGGTCGGTCA
>JBDSYO010000128.1:0-10591 GCA_039925625.1 Lapillicoccus sp.
CGGCAGCGCGGCCGACAAGGCCAAGGACGTCACCGGTGGTGCGGCCGACAAGGCCAAGGACGCCACCAGCAGCACGGCGGACCAGGCCAAGGACACCGGGTCGGAGACGGTCGACGTCCTCGGCGACGTGGCCGAGACCGCGTCCGACACCGCCGGTGACGTGGCGTCCGACACCGCCGGTGCCGCGCACGACGTGAAGGCCGACGTCAAGCACGGCGCCGACAAGGCCGCCGACCGCGTCGACGACGCCACCTGAGGCTCAGTCAGGACTGACCGGACGAGACCGGCTGGCGCCCGAGGAGGGCGGCCAGCCGGTCTTGTGCGTCTGCCTCCGGTGCCGACTCCTGCGGGGTGCCGAACGGGCTACGACCCTCCGGTATGCGTTCGAGGGCCGAGCCGCTGAACGCGATCGCGCGCTCCACCACCCCCGGGTCGAACGCGAAGGGCCGGCCGAGCGCCTGGGCCAGATCCCACCCATGGGTGATCGTCTCGGTGACCCGCAGGTCGAGGGCGCTCTCACCCGGCATCGGGCCGATCGGAAGCTCCATGACCTGCTGCATCGTTTCCGGCTGCTCGAAGACGTCGACGAGCTCGACCGTCGACGCCTCCAACGCCTCGAGCAGCTCCTCCGCGGACGCATCCGCCGACGGAACGGACGTCGTGGTCTCCCGCCCGAGCCGCGTGGCGAAGCGGTCGGTACCGACGACCAGATGGTGCATGAGCTGGCGCACGGTCCAGTCGGGGCACGGGGTGGGCCGGTCCCAGTCCTGAGCCGGGATATCGCGCAGCACCGCGACGACGACGGCGGTGGCGGATTTCAGGTCGGTGACGTCCATGACGCGAGGCTAGGGCCGGTCGGGTACCCGCGACCAGCGCGGCTCCGTCACCACTCGGCGAGGGAGCCGTCGGCCAGGCGCCAGGCCGGGGACCGCCACCGGTGGCCGGTCTGCGCCGCCTTGCGCACCGCCGCCTCGTTGACCTCGATGCCGAGCCCAGGGCCGGTGGGGCGGGCGACGTGGCCGTCGGTGATGGCGAAGACGGTGGGGTCGACGACGTAGTCGAGGATGTCGCCGCCCACGTTGTAGTGGATGCCCCAGCTCATCTCCTGGATGAGGGTGTTGGCCGTCGCGAAGTCCAGCTGCAGACACGCCGCCAGGGCGATCGGGCCGAGCGGGCAGTGCGGGGCCATCGACACGCCGTAGGCCTCGGCCATCGTCGCGATCCGGCGGCACTCCGAGATCCCGCCGGCGTGCGAGAGGTCCGGCTGCGCGACGGCGATGCCCGAGCCGAGCACGTCGCGGAAGTCCCAGCGGGAGTAGAGCCGCTCCCCCGTCGCGATGGGGATGGTCGTCGAGGCGCAGAGGCGGGCGAGGTCGGCGCTCAGCTCGGGGACGATGGGCTCCTCCACGAACATCGGCCGCAGCGGTTCGAGCAGGCGCACCATCTCGCGCGCGCTGGCCGGCGAGACCCGCCCGTGGAAGTCGACCGCCACCCCGCCGTCGTCACCCATGACCTCACGCACGGCGGCCACCCGGTCGAGCATCGCGTCGATCTCGCGCACCGTGGCCAGCTGCCCGAGCCGGCCGGTGGCGTTCATCTTCACCGCCGTGAGCCCCTGCTCGAGGCGCTCCCGCGCACCGTCGGCGACGTCGCCGGGCTCGTCACCGGCGATCCACGTGTAGACCCGTTGGCGGTCGCGCACCGGCCCACCGAGCAGCTCGTGGATCGGTGCCCCGCGCACCTTGCCCGCGATGTCCCACAGCGCCTGGTCGACGCCCGCGATGGCGCTGGAGAGGATCGGCCCGCCCCGGTAGAACGCGCCCTTGGTCATCACCTGCCAGTGGTCCTCGATGCGCAGCGGGTCGGTGCCCACGAGGTGGTCGGCCAGCTCGTCGACCGCCGCGGCGACGGTGTGCGCGCGGCCTTCCACCACCGGCTCACCCCAGCCGACGACCCCCTCGTCAGTCTCGATCTTGAGGAAGCACCAGCGGGGGGGCACGAGGAACGTCTCGAGCGAGGTGATCTTCACGACCTGATGCTCTCAGCCGGCGAGCGCGGCCAGTGCCGGCAGCTGCTCCGGTGACTCCAGCGCCGACCCGACCGCCACCCCTCGCGCGCCGGCGTCGAGGAAGACGCGCGCGTTGCGGCTGTCGATCCCCCCCGTGCAGACGAACCGCGCCTGCGGGAACGGACCGGCCATCGCCGTGAGCCACGCCGGGGTGAGCAAGGAGGCGGGAAAGGCCTTCAGCCAGGTATGCCCGTGCGCCAGGGCCGTTCCCACCTCGGAGGCCGTCGCCACGCCGGGCAGGTGCGGCATACCGGCCGCCTCGCTCTCCCGCGCGACCGCCGCGTCGAAACCGGGCGCCACCGTGAACTGGGCGCCCGCCGCCCGCGCGCTCTCGACCCGCTCCGCGGTCGTCACGGTGCCGGCGCCGACCACGACGTCGCGCCCCCGAGCCGCCTCGACGACCGCCGCCAGTGCGGCCACGGTCTCCGGTGACTGCACGGGCACCTCGACGCAGACGATGCCGAGGTCCCACGCGGTGCGGGCGAGCGCGACGGCCCGGTCGGGGGCATACCCGCGCAGGATGGCCATGACGGGCGTGCGAGCGAAGATCGTCTCGAAGTCGACCACGGGTATGGGTGTTCCTCTCCAGAAAAGGTCGGTCAGCGGTGGACGCGCTCGGCCCGAGCCAGGAGGCCGAGCTCGGAGCGCCGGGCGGCGCCCTCCCAGTCGCCGTGCACGGAAACGGCGAACGCCCCGCACTCGACGGCCCGGTCGAGGCAGGCGCCCGGGTCGGCGCCGTCGAGCAGCCCGCTGAGGAAGCCGGCCACGAAGGCGTCTCCCGCCCCGACGGGATCCACGGCCGTCACGGGCACGGCGCTCCGCTCGACGGCGCCGAAGTCACCGTAGGCCGTGGCGCCGTCGGACCCCCGCTTGCGGACGACGACCGAGGGACGTTGCGCCAGAAGGCCTTTGACGGCCGTCTCCACGTCGCCGTCGTCGCGCTGGGCGAGCATCAGCAGCTCCTCGTCGCCGCCGAACACGATGTCGACGGCGTCGAGCAGCGGGCCGAGTGCGGCGCCCGCGGCCGCGGCGGTCCAGAGCAGCGACCGGTGGTTGACGTCGAGGCTGACGACGAGACCGGCCGCGCGCGCGGCCCGCACCGCGGCGGTCACGGTCTCGTCGGCGGAGCCGCTGAGCGCCGGGGTGATGCCCGTGACGTGCAGCAGCCGCGCACCGGTGAGGTCGGGCACGTCGGCGGGTTCCAGCCGCGACCCCGCCGCTCCGTCGCGGTAGTAGACGACGGTCAGCGCATCGGCCGTGCGGTGCTGGCGCACCATCAGCGCGGTCGGAGCCGACGGGTCCACGACGACGCCACCGACGTCGACCCCCTCGCCGCGCAGGGTCTCGGTGATCATCCGGCCGATGCTGTCGTCGCCGACCCGGGTGACGAAGCCGACCGTGTGGCCGAGCCGGGCCAGGCCGATCGCCACGTTGGACTCCGCCCCCGCGAAGCTGAACCGCGCGGGCGAGCCCGCCCTCAGCGGAGACGCCGGCTCGCCCATGACGAGACCGAGCGACTCCCCCAGGGTGATCACGTCGAGGGCGGTCATCGGCTGTTCACCAGTCGTGCATCGAGCCGTCGAGCCGGCGGTTGACCGGCAGGTACTTCCGGTCGTACGGATAGCGTTCCGCCGCCGCGAGGTTCACCTCGACACCCAGCCCTGGCACGTCGTCGTCGATCTCGAGGTGACCATCCACCAGACGGTAGGACGTCGTGAACACCTCGGACGTCGCCTCCGGGTAGCCCATGAACTCCTGCACCCCGAAGTTGGGGATGGCGAAGTCCAGATGCACGTTGGCCGCCATGCCGATCGGCGAGACGTCGCTCGGCCCGTGGCACCCCGACCGCACGCCGTAGAGGTCGGCGAGGTCCATGATCCGCTTCATGTGGGTGATGCCACCGGTATGCGTGGTGGCGCACCGGATGTAGTCGATCCACCGGTTGCTGATGAGCTCCTGGCAGTCCCAGATCGAGTTGAACACCTCGCCGACCGCGAGCGGGGTGGTCGTGTGCGCCTTGATGCCGGCGAAGGCCTTCTGGTCCTCCGCCGGCGTGACGTCCTCGAGCCAGAAGAGCCTCTGGGGCTCGAGCTCCTTGCCCAGCCAGGCCGCCTCGGTAGGGCTGAGACGGTGGTGCCCGTCGTGCAGGAGGTTGAAGCCGTAGCCCAGCTCGTCCCGCACGGCGCGCATGAGCTTCGGCACGAAGTCGAGGTAGAGCGGGGTGCTCCACGCCTCCTCGTCGGGGAGCTCGGTGTGGGCCGGCTCGTACGCCTCGTCCCCCACGTGGATCCCGTACGTCGACGGCAGACCCGGCACCGAGGCCTGCACGCGCACCGCGGCATACCCCTCCTCCAGCTTGGCGGAGATGGAGGCGATGGCGTCCTCGACCGTGTGCCCGCTGGCGTGGGGGTAGGTCATCAGCCGCTCCCGCGCTCGGCCCCCCAGGAGCTGGAACACCGGCATACCGGCGGCCTTGCCCTGGAGGTCCCACAGGGCCTGGTCGACGGCCGAGATCGACGCCATGGTGACCGGCCCGCGGCGCCAGTAGGGACCGCGGTAGAGGTACTGCCACAGGTCGCCGATGCGGGACGCGTCCTTGCCGAGCAGGAGCGGGGCCAGGTGGTCACGCAGGTAGGAGGCGACCGCGAGCTCACGCCCGTTGAGGGTGGCGTCGCCCCAGCCGACGAGCCCGTCCGCCGTCCCGAGGCGCAACGTCACATAGTTGCGCCCCGGGGAGCAGACGACGACGTCGACGTCGGTGATCGTGCGGGACCCGCGCGAGGTCAGCCCGCTGGTCATGACTCGTACTGCGCAGCGGAATGCTGGACCTGGGCCTCCTCCTGCTCCACGTAGCCGTACATCTCCGGGAGGATGAACTTCGCGGCGAGGAACCCGGTCAGGGAGAGGATGCCGACGGCGAGCGTGGCCCAGACCTTGCCCCACGAGTCGGTCATGATCGGGAAGACGAACGCCCCGAAGAACGACGCCGCCTTGACGAAGGTGTAGCCGAACCCGGAGGCGGTGGCCTTGAACCGGGGCGGGGCCACCATCGAGATGATGGTCATGCCGTTGGAGGCGTCCCAGTAGTGGCCCCACATGAGGATGCAGGCGCCGATGACGATGAGCCACTTGATGTCCGCCCCCAGCGCGTAGGCGCCGATGACGAGGCCGAGGAAGGCGAGACCGAAGCCCCACATCGCGACGCCACGGTGGCCGATGCGGGGGAGCATCAGCGGAGCGACGAACCCGGAGATCGTGGCCAGGACGTAGATGCCGGCGGTGACGAGGTTGGTCCCGGTGATGTTGGTGTTGTTGACCGAGCCGGTGACCCCGACACCGGCGGAGACGAGGATGACCGGGAGGTAGAACCCGAACGCGGTGAACTCGGCGCCCTGGCAGGCGTTGGAGATCCAGCCGAAGATGGTGGCCCGCTTCTTGATCGGGTCGGCCCAGATGACCTTGAGGAAGTCGCCCACCCGGGGCTTCTCCATCGTGACGTCCTCGTTGGGGAGCATGTCCAGCGGGTCGTTGAACAGCGTCTGCGACACGGCCTTGGCCTTGATGAAGTGGCCGCGCTGGATCAGTGACTGCGGGGTCTCGGGGAGGTCGAGACGGGCCAGCAGGAGGATGAACGCCGGGATCGCGCCCAGTGCCAGGGCGACGCGCCACAGGATGTTGTGGTCCATGCCGCTGGCGTACATGACGGTGATGACGATGATCGAGAAGACCTCACCCAGGCCGAACATGAACTGCCAGCGGCTGCCCATGATCTCGCGCTTGCCCTTGGGCATCGACTCCATGATGTAGGCGTAGCCGTTGGAGATGTCGCTACCCAGCGGGATGCCGATGAGGAACCGGATGATGATGAGATCGGTGATGTTCTGGGAGAAGCCCTGGACGATGGCGAGGATGATGAACAGCACCATCGTGAGGATGAACACGCGCTTGCGGCCGAGCCGGTCGGCGACGAAGCCACCGAGGAGCGCACCGATGAGCGCGCCACCCTGGACGGCCGCCGTGGCGAGGCCGAGCTGGACGGCGCTGGGGTTGTACTCGGCCTTGATGAAGATGAGGACGAAGGAGATCGCGTAGAGGTCCCAGGCCTCGATGAGGATCGTGGCGATCATCATCCAGCCGCCCCGGTTGCTGGAGGCGGTTCCTTCCTTGTTGAGCAGAACCGTGGTTGCCTCGTCGGACAACCGGCGGATGGTTCCTTGGTCCATCAGTCTCTCCTTCACAGCGTCGTGTCGGCTCGTGCAGCGGGGTCCGTGCCAGCGACCGCTAGGCGTGGACGGTGGCGTGGGGGGCCAGGGATCGGATGACCTGTGCGGCGGGATGTCGGCGCAGGTCCTGGAGCAGCTCCCCGACCCGGTCGGCGTAGGCCGGCTCCGAGGCCAGGGACGGGCCGAGCAACGCCTCGTCGACGAGCACCGCATGGGCGAGCGCCCCTGCGGTGCGGGCGTGCTCGGCGAGGGCCCCCACGTGACCGCGGACCGGCTCGTGGGGGAGATCGGGGGTGGGGATGTCGACGGCGTCGGCGGTGACCCGCAGCCAGGCGGCGACGAGGAGCGCGAGGTGGTCGGGGACGTGGCCGCGAGAGGTGTGCCAGGCGACGGCGGCGGGCACCCGCTGGGTCAGCTTGAGCGAGCCGTCCGACCCGACCTGCTGGCACAGGTGTCGCAGGTCGTGGTTGAGGAAGCGGGTGAAGACCTGGACGCGGTAAGCCTCCGCGTCGAAGGACGACGGGAGCTCGATGGTCGGCTCCATCTCGTCGCCGAGACCGCGGTCGGCCAGCGCGCGGATATCCGGGTCGGCGGCCGCGTCGGCGATCTCGGAGCGGCCCGTCAAGAGGCCGAGGTAGGCGAGCATCGAGTTGGAGGCGTTGAGCAGGCGCAGCTTGACCAGCTCGTAGGCGCCGACCTCGTCGCTCAGGATCGCGCCGGCGCTCTCCCACGCTGGTCGCGCGGCGGTGAACCCGTCGGCCATGACCCACATCGAGAACGGCTCGGCCGGCACGGGCACGGCGTCGACGAACCCGGCTCGTGCCACCATCTCCAGTGTCGCCTCGGTCGTCTTCGGCACGATCCGGTCGACCATGGTGTCGGGCGTACCGGCCCGGGCCAGGACCTGAGCGACGACGTCGCCCTCGCGCGCGGGAAGGAGCGACGCATACTGCGCGAGCACCGTGCGCAGACCCGCGCCGTTGTGGCCGACGTTGTCGCAGCTGACGAGGTCGATCGGCGCGCCGTGGTCGGCGCGGCGCAAGAGACCCGCCGCGAGCAGGCCCACGGTCGTCGTGGGTGGCGTGGTGAGCGTGGCGTCACGACGGACGGCCGGGTCGTCGAGGTCGAGGTCGTGGCGGCCGGGGCGGAACGCATACCCCTTCTCGGTGACCGTGAGGGTGACCGTCGTCGTGCGCGGGTCGGCGATGGCGGCCACGACCTCCTCGGCCTGGTCGGCCACCAGGAGCGTCTCGTCGATGACGTCGACCTCCCGCGGGGCGGCGGCTCCGGGTCCGACCTCGAGCACCGTGTAGCGGCCGTGCTGGGCGCGCAGGGCGGTGACGAGGTCGCGGTTGCGGAAGCTCACCGCGGTGATCCGCCAGTCGTCCGTCGGGTCGCCGGTGTGGGCGCGGGCGTCCTGCGTGTAGACGGCCTGGTGGGCCCGGTGGAAGCTGCCGAGGCCGAGATGCACGATGCGGCTCATGGCACCTCCTCGGCCGTCGAGTCCGGTTGTTCCCGTGGTGTTCCATTTGACGGAACGGTGTTCAGCCAGATGAAATCGGCGAGACAGTAGGACTGATCGCCGCGTTGCGCAAGTAGGGGTTCGCCCGATGACCTCAGGAGGAGTGATGGCGAGGACCGGCGAGGCGTCGGGTCACAAGCTGCTGGGCCTGCTCGAGGCCCTGGGCGCGGCGGAGCGGCCGCAGCGGCTGGGCGAGCTCGCCGAGCGGACAGGTCTCACCAAGCCGACCGTGCACCGCCTGCTCGGGGTGCTGGCCGACTCGGGCTGGGCCGTGCAGCGCGAGGGCGGGTTCTACGAGCTGGGTCCGCGAGCGCGGGCGCTCGGGCATGCCGACGCCGAGTGGGGCGACGGGGTGGAGAGCGCGATCCACGCGCTGGCGGGAGCCACGAACCAGACCGTGCACGTGGCCGTCCTGGCCGACGGCGAGGTGCTCTACACCCACAAGGCCAGCGCCCCGGAGGCGTTCATCATGCGGTCCCGGGTGGGGTCACGCATGCCGGCCCACTCGACGGCGGTCGGGAAGGTCATGCTCTCCGTGCTGCCCGAGTCGCGGGTGGTGGCCACGCTGACCGCCCGAGGTATGCCCGCGCGTACTCCCGCGACGGTCACCGACGTCGACGTCCTGCTCGAGGAGCTCGCGACGGTGCGGGAGACCGGCTACGCGGTCGACCGCGAGGAGAACGAGGTCAACGTGAGGTGCATGGCGGTGCCGATCCGGCTGGGGGACAACGGGCTCGCCGGCGTGAGCATCTCGACGATCACGTTCCTCACGCCGGAGCCGGCGCTGCTGGGCATGCTGCCGGGCCTGCGCGACACCGCGGCCCGGGTGGCCTCCGCCCTCTCCTGACGCGGGGGGCGCCCCCTTTTCCCCGGTCGTGCTCTGAACCGCACCGAGTTCCGTACCCGGGCCGCACGAACCGATCCCGGCGACCCCGTTCCGTGGCGTCAGCTGAGCTCGAGGACGACCTTCGACGAGACGCCGGAGTCGTGGGCGACGGCCATGGCCTCGACGACGTCGGCCATGGGGAAGGTATGCGTGACGACGTGCTGGAAGCGGTCGTCGGTGGCCAGCAGGTGCAGTGCCTCGTCGATCTCGTCGGTGAACCGGAAGGCGCCGCGCAGCGTGATCTCGCGGGCGACCAGCGCCGCGAGCGCGACCTGGAGGTCACCGCTGGGCAGGCTGCCGACCTGCACGACGGTGCCGCCCCGCACCACGGACGCGATCGCCGCGCTGAGGCCGCGGGGGGAGCCGGACGCCTCGAAGGCGACGTCGTAGGTCAGCTCGGGCACGGCGTGCTGGTCGACGCGGATGGTCTCGGTGGCGCCGACCTTCCGGGCGATCTCGAGCGGCGTGTCCTGCAGGTCGGTGGCGGTGACCTCCCGCGCACCGCGGGCCGCGGCCGCCGCGACGACGAGGGCGCCGATGGGGCCCGACCCGGAGACGAGCACCGACTTGCCGCGGACGTCACCGGCCTGGTTGACCGCGTGCAGAGCGACCCCGAGGGGCTCGGCGAGCACCGCCCGGGCGAGGTCGAGACCGTCGGGGAGCGGCCGCAGCTGGTCGAGACGGACGACCGTCTGCTCGGCGAAACCGCCCTGGGTCTGCGGGTCGCTCGCGGCGGAGCCGAGGTAGCGGGCGTTGCGGCACGTGTTGGGGTGGCCCGCCTCGCACTCGGGGCAGGTGTGGTCGGCGTACGCCGGGTGGATGGCCACGGGGGTGCCCCGGGCATACCGTCCGCTGGGGTCGAGGTCGACCGTGCCGACCACCTCGTGGCCGAGGACGAGGGGCTCGCGCAGGACGAAGTTCCCCACCCGGCCGTCGAGGTAGTAGTGCAGGTCCGACCCGCAGATGCCCCCGTGGGTCATGGTGAGGCGCACCTCGCCCTCCCCCGGTTCGGGCACCGGCCGCTCGTCGACGCGGAGGTCACGGGCACGGTGGACGACGACGGCCTTCATGACGCGACATTGTGCACCCGACCGCTGCATGGCCGGTATGCCTCGGCGGGGCGCCCCTGCGCGGGCTCCCGCGCGGAAGACGGTCGGTCAGAGGCCCAGCTGCCGGATCGTCTGCGTCGCCATGGCCGCTTCGCCGGTGGCGTTGGGGTGCACCGGGTACGCGTTGACCGGCGCGACGGCCGGCTCGATCCACCGGGTGCCGACCGGCTGGCAGGCGTCGTGACCGGTCGAGCTGGCCGACATGTCGATGAAGCGCGCGCCGGTCACACTCGCCGCGCGGCGGACCGCGTCGTTGAGCACGTCCTGCTGGTGGTGCAGCCAGGGGACGTCGCCCATGGAGATCGGCATCGAGGGATAGCACGCGAGGCTTCCGGTGGCGGGCAGGATCTCCGGGTACCCGATGATGACGACCGTGGCGGCCGGGGCCTTCGCGCGCGGACCGCGAGCCGAGCCGCGACCAGGTGCGGATGGGTCTGGGTCGTGATCAGGTCGGTGAACGTGGTCCCGTACTTCTTCTCGCACGGGTTGCCCAGGATGTCGGTCTGGGAGATCGAGGCGCACCCGAAGAACGAGTTCGAGAAGACGCCCTCGTCGTTCCCGCCGATCGTCATCGTCACCAGCCGCGTGTCCTTCGTGACCGCGTCGAGCTGTGGGACGACGCCGGCGGACTGCGAGGTGAAGAAGTCGGACGTCTTGGCCCCGCTGCAGGTGACGTCGGTGAACGACGTGGGGGTGGTCACGGCCGCGATGTCGTGGGCGAAGTTGAGCGTGGAGCGGCTGCAGACGGGCGGCGCGGTCGGGATCAGCGGGTTGACCCCGGCC
>JBDSYO010000129.1:0-3411 GCA_039925625.1 Lapillicoccus sp.
TGGGGGCGATGTCGCCGTACGGCGTCGGCGGCAGCCACCGGCACACCCCCGAGATCGTCCAGAACCTCAGCCTGGCCGCGGGCGAGCCCGTCACCCTGTCGTTCACCCCCACCCTCGCCCCGATGCCCCGCGGCATCCTCGCCACCTGCACGGCCCGGGTGCGTCCCGGCACCTCGGCCGAGGCCCTTCGGGCGGCCTGGCACGGGGCCTACGCCGACGAGCCGTTCGTCCACCTGCTGCCCGACGGCCAGTGGCCCCGCACGTCCGACGTGCTGGGTGCCAACACCGTGCACCTCCAGCTCGCGTTCGACCCGTCGGTGGGCCGGGTCGTCGTGGTCGCGGCGGTCGACAACCTCACCAAGGGCACCGCAGGCGGTGCCATCCAGTGCGCGAACATCGCGCTGGGTCTGCCGGAGACCGCTGGTCTCCCCGTCGCCGGAGTCGCCCCGTGAGCCACCAGGCCTTGCCTTCCGTTCTGCCCCAAGGTTTTCGCGCCGCCGGAGTCACGGCCGGTCTCAAGGCCAGCGGCTCGCCCGACCTTGCGCTGCTCGTCAACGACGGCCCCGACCACCACGCCGCGGCGGTGTTCACCAGCAACCGGGTCGTGGCCGCACCCGTCACGTGGTCGCGCACCGTCGTGGGGGACGGCCGGGTCGACGCGGTCGTCCTCAACTCCGGCGGGGCCAACGCCTGCACCGGCGCCCAGGGCTTCCAGGACACCCATCGCACCGCCGAAGAGGTGGCGTCCGCGCTCGACGTCGCGGCCTCGGACGTCGTCGTCTGCTCCACCGGCCTCATCGGCGAGCTGCTACCGATGGACCGGATCCTCGCCGGTGTCGCCGCGGCCACGTCGGCTCTGAGCTCGGCCGGTCAGGACGACGCGGCTCGGGCGATCATGACGACCGACACGGTGCCGAAGCGAGCCGCCCACGACGGTGATGGCTGGTCGGTCTGGGGGATGGCCAAGGGCGCGGGGATGCTCGCCCCCTCCCTGGCGACGATGCTCGTCGTCGTCGTCACTGACGCGGTCACCGACGCCGCCGCGCTCGACACCGCGCTGCGCGACGCGACCGCCGTCACCTTCGACCGGGTCGACTCCGACGGCTGCCAGTCCACCAACGACACCGTGCTGCTCCTGGCGTCGGGGGCGTCGGGTCGGCGTGTCGCACCGGACGACCTCGGCGCGGCGGTCATGTCCGTCTGCGCCGACCTCGCCCGCCAGCTCGTCGCCGACGCCGAGGGCGCCCACCACGAGATCGAGATCGAGGTCCGCAACGCCGCCTCGGTCGACGACGCTCTCGAGGTTGCCCGCGCGGTGGCCCGCAACAACCTGTTCAAGTGCGCCATCTTCGGCGCCGACCCCAACTGGGGCCGCGTCCTCGCCGCCGTCGGCACCACCGCCGCGGCGTTCGAGGCCGACGAGCTCGACGTCTCGATGAACGGCGTGCAGGTATGCCGCGCGGGCGGCGTCGGTGCGGACCGCACCGGCGTCGACCTGTCCGGACGGCAGGTCCACGTGCTCGTCGACCTCCACGCCGGCGGGCACACCGCGACGGTCTGGACCAACGACCTCACCCACGACTACGTCCACGAGAACTCGGCCTACAGCACATGATGACGACCCCTCCCACTCCACCCGCGCCCAGCACGATGCGCGGCCTCATCGACGCCGCGGCGCTGCGCGTGGCGGCGTCCAAGGCGCAGACGCTCGTGGAGGCGCTGCCCTGGCTCGAGCGGTTCCGGGGCGCCCTCGTCGTCGTCAAGTACGGCGGCAACGCGATGCTCGACGACGACCTGAAACGGGCCTTCGCCCAGGACGTCGCCTTCCTGCGGTACGCCGGCCTGCGCCCGGTCGTCGTGCACGGGGGTGGTCCACAGATCGCCGCCATGCTGAAGCGCCTCGGACTCACCAGCGAGTTCAAGGGCGGCCTGCGGGTGACGACCCCCGAGGTCATGGAGGTCGTCCGCATGGTGCTGACCGGCCAGGTCGGACGGGAGCTCGTCGGCCTGCTCAACCAGCACGGTCCTCTGGCGGTCGGCCTGTCGGGCGAGGACGCCGGGCTGCTGGGGGCCCGCCGGCGCACGCACGAGGCGGCGGACGGCAGCGAGGTCGACCTCGGCCTGGTGGGCGACGTCGAGAGCGTGAACCCGTCGGCCGTCTCCGACATCCTCGACGCCGGCCGCATCCCCGTCGTGTCCACCGTCGCCCCCGACCTGGACGTCGAGGGGCAGGTGCTCAACGTCAATGCGGATACGGCGGCCGCCGCGCTGGCCGTGGCCCTGAAGGCCCACAAGCTCGTCGTGCTCACCGACGTCGAGGGCATCTACGCCCGCTGGCCCGACCCCGACTCGCTCCTCTCGCGCCTGACCCTGACCGACGCGCAGGAGCTGCTGAGCGCGGTCGACGAGGGCATGGTCCCCAAGCTGGAGGCCTGCATCCGCGCCGTGACGAACGGCGTCCCGCAGGCGCACGTCATCGACGGCCGCAAGCCGCACTCGCTGCTCCTCGAGGTGTTCACCGACGAGGGCATCGGCACCATGGTCGTCCCCGATCCCGAAGGAGCCGCCCGCCCATGAGCCACGCAGAAGACATCCTGGCGCGCTACCGGGCCGCCCTCATCCCCGTCTTCGGGGTGCCGCAGACGGTGCTGTCCCACGGCGACGGCTGCTACGTCGTCGACGTCGACGGGAAGCGCTACCTCGACCTGCTCGGCGGCATCGCCGTCAACACCCTGGGCCACGGTCATCCGGCCCTGCTGGAGGCGATCGCCAAGCAGTCGTCGCAGATCATGCACATCTCGAACTTCTTCACGTCCGAGCCCCAGGTGGAGCTGGCCGAGAAGCTCATCGAGATCTGCCGCGCTCCGGCGGGGTCGGGCGTCTTCTTCGCCAACTCCGGGACGGAGGCGCTCGAGGCCGCGGTCAAGCTGACCCGGCGCACCGGGCGCACGCGGATCATCGCCGCCCAGAACGCCTTCCACGGCCGCACGACCGGGGCGCTCGCCCTGACGTGGAAGCCGGCCTACCGGGACCCCTTCGAGCCTCTGATGCCGGGGGTGCGCCATGTCCCCTTCAACGACCTCGATGCGCTGCGGGCCGCCGTCGCCGAGGCCGGCGACGACCTCGCCGCCATCGTCCTGGAGCCGATCCAGGGGGAGGGCGGCGTCGTCCCGGCCGACCCGGCATACCTGCGTCTGGCCCGCGACCTCACCCACCAGGCTGGTGCGCTGCTCGTCCTCGACGAGGTGCAGAGCGGCATGGGCCGCACCGGTCACTGGCTCGCCCACCACGCCACCGACGTCGTCCCCGACGCGGTGACCCTGGCCAAGGGGCTGGCCGGCGGAGTCCCCATCGGTGCGTTGGTCACCTACGGACCCGACGTCACCGGACTGCTCACCGGCGGTCAGCACG
>JBDSYO010000130.1:0-3120 GCA_039925625.1 Lapillicoccus sp.
CCCTGGGCCGCGGTGCTCCCGGGCATCGCGATCATGCTCCTTGCGTTGGCGTTCAACGTGTTCGGCGACGCCCTGCGCGACGCCCTCGACCCGAAAGCGAGCCGCCGGTGACGCTCACCATGGAGTCACCCGGCCGCGACGCGGCCCACCACGGACCCGTGCTTGAGGTCGAGGGGCTCACCGTGACGTTCCGCACCGAGAGCGGCACAGTCAGCGCCGTCGACGGCGTCGACCTCACGCTCGGCCGGGGCGAGATCGTCGGTGTGGTGGGTGAATCCGGCTGCGGCAAGAGCGTCACCGCCATGAGCCTGGCCGGCCTCCTGCCCGGCAGCGCCGGGGTGAGCGGCTCGGTGCGGCTGCTCGGGCAGGAGCTCGTCGGCGCCTCGGCGCGCACGCTGCGCGAGGTGCGGGGCCGCAAGATCGCCTACATCTTCCAGGAGCCGATGACCTCCCTGAACCCCGTCCTGACCGTCGGCCGCCAGATCGCCGAGGTGCTGCAGACGCACCAGGGGCTGGGGCGCAAGGTGGCGCTGGACCGCGCCGTCGAGCTGCTGCAGCTCGTGGGGATCCCCTCCGCACGCGAGCGGGTGGGCCAGTACCCCCACCAGCTCTCCGGCGGTATGCGGCAGCGGGTCATGATCGCCATGGCCGTGGCCGGTGACCCCGAGGTGCTCGTCGCCGACGAGCCGACGACCGCGCTCGACGTCACCGTGCAGGCGGGCATCCTCACCGTGCTGCGCGAGCTGCGCGACCGGCTCGGCACGAGCATCCTCATCATCACCCACGACCTCGGGGTCATCGCCGACATCGCCGACCGCGTCGTCGTCATGTACGCCGGTCGGGTCGTCGAGCGGGCCGGTGTCGACGAGCTCTTCGCCCGGCCCCGGCACCACTACACGAGCGGCCTGCTCGCCGCCGCCCCGACCGCGGGCCGGCACGCCGGCAGCCACCGGCTGCAGGAGATCCCGGGCCTCGTCCCGGTGCTCAGCGTGCAGCCGGACGCCTGCACGTTCGCCGACCGGTGCCCCGCGGCCCAGGACGACTGCCGGGAGTCGGGACCCCCACTGGCCGAGCTGGGCGGCCCCAGACCCGCTGCGACACAGGGGAGCTCTCGCATACCAGGCCCGTCGGCGCACCTCGTCGCGTGCTGGCACCCGGAGGCCGACGACCGCACCGGAGGCGACCGATGACCGCCACAGCCGCCGTACCTCAGGACGCCCCATCGGGCGACGACGACGCGGTGCTCGAGGTGCGTGACCTGGTCATGCACTTCGGGCCGGTGCGGGCCGTCGACGGCGTCACGCTGCGGCTGCGCCGCGGCCAGGTCGTCGCGCTGGTCGGCGAGAGCGGGTCGGGGAAGTCCACGGTCGGCCGCTGCATCGTGCGGCTGCTGGAGCCCACGTCCGGCGACGTCCGCCTGGAAGGCGCGGACGTCACCCACCTGTCGCGCCGTCAGCTGCGCGAGCACCGGCGCCGGGTGTCGATGGTCTTCCAGGACCCGGCGGGTTCGCTCGACCCGCGGATGCTCGTCGGCGACGTCGTGGCCGAGCCGCTGCGGCTGCAGGGCGAGCGGCCCTCACGGACCGAGCGGCGCGACAAGGTCTCTGCGGCCCTGGCCAAGGTCGGCCTGCGGCCCGAGGTAGCGCGCCGCTACCCGCACGAGCTGTCCGGCGGCCAGCGGCAGCGGGTGAGCATCGCTCGGGCACTGATGTCCGACCCGACGCTGCTCATCGCCGACGAGCCGACCAGCGCGCTCGACGTGTCGGTGCAGGCGTCGGTGCTCAACCTCCTGGCCGACCTGCAGCGCGACATCGGGTTCGCCTGTCTGTTCATCACGCACGACCTGTCGGCGGTGGAGTACCTCGCCGACGAGATCGCCGTCATGTACCTCGGGCAGCTCGTCGAGCACGGCTCCCGGGAGACGATCTTCGCGCGCCCCGCCCACCCCTACACCCAGGCGCTGCTGGCGGCGGCTCCGGTGGCCGACCCCGTGCTGCAGCGGTCGCGGCAGCCGGTCCTCCTCGGTGACGACATCCCGTCGGCCATGGACCCGCCGAGCGGATGCCGGTTCCATACCCGTTGCCCGGTCGCGGTCGAGCGTTGTGCCACCGAGGTACCCGCGCTCCGGGATCTCGGCGGCCGTACCGTGGCCTGCCATCTCGTCGACGACGAGGGTCACGGCCCCGACGTGCGGGTGCCCGCCGAAACGACAGGACAGGACGTTCCGTGACGTTCACGACCAGGCCGACCCTCCAGGGCACGTTCGGGATGGTGTCGACGACGCACTGGATCGCCTCGCAGTGCGCCATGCGCGCGCTCGAGCGGGGCGGCAACGCCTTCGACGCGGCCGCCTGCGCCGGGTTCGTCCTGCAGGTCGTCGAGCCGCACCTCAACGGGCCCGGCGGCGACATGCCGGCCATCATCGCCACGGCCGACGACCGAACGCCGCGCGTGCTCTGTGGCCAGGGACCCGCCCCATCCGGCGCCACCATCGAGCACTTCACCGGCCTGGGCATGGACCTCGTACCGGGCTCGGGCCCCCTCGCGGCGGCCGTGCCCGGTGCGGTCGACGCGTGGCTCCTGCTGTTGCGCGACAAGGGATCCCAGACACTCGCCGAGGTGCTCGAACCGGCGATCGGGTATGCCCGTGACGGGCACCCGCTGCTGGAGCGGGTCGCCGCCACCGTGGCGACGGTGCAGCACCTCTTCACCGAACACTGGCCCACCTCGGCCGCCCTCTGGCTGTCCGGCGGGCGCCCGCCGGTCCCGGGCGCGCTGTTCCGCAACCCCGCGCTCGCCGACACGCTCACCCGTCTCGTGCAGGCCGGCCACGACGCCGGCGGGTCCCGGGAAGCGCAGATCGACGCCGCCCGGCGGGCGTGGAGCGAAGGCTTCGTGGCCGAGGCGGTGGACGCGTTCATGCGCCGGCCCCATCAGGACTCCAGCGGGCAGGCCCACGCCGGACTCGTCACCGGTGACGACATGGCGCGCTTCGCGGCCACGTGGGAGGAGGCCACCACGGCGGACTGGCGTGGCTACACGGTGGCCAAGACCGGCCCTTGGGGGCAGGGTCCGGCGCTGCTGCAGACGTTGCGCCTGCTCGATGCCTACGGCGACGAC